>JANOTU010000523.1:0-20405 GCA_031416515.1 Hyphomicrobiales bacterium | reverse complement strand
GCCCAGCGCCTCCTTGGTTTGCGGCATCTGGGTTGCAAGTTCAGCGACAGCATCGTCCTTGATGACGCGGCCGCGCGGCACGTTCTTGATCTGGGCCTCGCGCTCACGCCAATCGGCCACGGCCACCAGCACACCAAGCTGCTTCTTGGATTTCAGCCTGAGCTTGATGCGCTTCCAAGCATCTTCGGGTTCAGTGCGATAGGTGGCGGGGTTGGTGAGGATTTCCATCTCTTCGCGCAGCCACACTTCGCGGCCAGTTTTTTCCAGCTCGATCTTGAGCTTCTCATAGACCACGCGAAGATGGGTGACATCCGATAGCGCATAGGCCAGTTGCTTTTCGGTGAGCGGCCGCCTCGACCAGTCAGTAAAGCGCGAAGACTTGTCGATCTGCACCTTGACGAGCTTGCGCACGATCGCCTCATAACCCACCTGGTCGCCAAAGCCGCAGACCATGGCGGCGATCTGCGTATCAAACACAGGATGCGGCACCACGCCCGAACGATGCACCATGATCTCAATGTCTTGCCGCGCCGCGTGGAAAACCTTGAGGATGGCGGTGTTGTTCATCAACGCGAAAAACGGCGCAAGGTCGAGCCCTTCTGCAAGAGGGTCAATCAGGCCATTATGCGTCTCGCCCGCGATTTGAATAAGACACAGGTCCGGCCAATAGGTGGTCTCACGCATGAACTCGGTATCGACGGTGATGAAGGCATCGTTGCCGAGGTTGTCGCAGAGCTGCCTGAGTGATTCAGTTGTTGTGATGAGGTCCATGGCGGCAGGGAAGCGCAGTGGAGGGAGTCGGTCAATGGCTAATTCAATAAATTCTGAAACCAACCCCAGGCCAAATAATTCAAACACTTAACGTCTGCATCGCGAACCAGCCTGAATTGGCTGGAAAGCCCAGAATTTTTCCAAGCATTCCCTTGACTTGGTGTCCGGTCCCTTGCATATAACGCCAACTCTAAGGGCCCGGGGTCAAATCCGGGTTCAATGGCGTTTGGCTCAAGCAACGGTTTGCCCAACTAATTCGGGCGATTCGGGGGAGTGTCCCGAGTGGCAAAGGGGGCGGACTGTAAATCCGCTGGCTTCGCCTTCGTAGGTTCGAGTCCTACCTCCCCCACCATCAGAGGTGCCGGGTGTCAGGGGTCAGGTGTCAAGAGTGCGGGTGGCGGCGTTCAGGTTTCGGTTGTCGAGATGGTTTTTTTGACACCTGATACCTGGAACCTGGCATCTGAATGCGGGTGTAGCTCAATGGTAGAGCAGCAGCCTTCCAAGCTGAATACGAGGGTTCGATTCCCTTCACCCGCTCCAGCCTTCTCTGCTTTGCAGCTTCGGCTTGACAGGCTTGGGAATCGAAAGACAGCGAAGGCTGTCACGCCGCAGCCTCTTTGGGCGAAGGCGGACTGACATAAAATATGATGAGGTAGCAAGACGATGGCCAAAGAAAGATTCAACCGCGACAAGCCGCATTGCAACATCGGCACGATTGGCCATGTTGACCATGGCAAGACCTCGCTCACCGCAGCGATTACCAAGATTTTGGCCGAATCCGGCGGGGCCACCTATACGGCCTACGACCAGATCGACAAGGCACCTGAAGAGCGCGCCCGTGGCATCACGATCTCGACGGCCCATGTTGAGTATCAGACCAAGAACCGCCATTACGCCCACGTCGATTGCCCCGGCCATGCTGACTATGTGAAGAACATGATCACCGGCGCGGCGCAGATGGACGGCGGCATTCTGGTTGTCTCGGCTGCTGACGGCCCGATGCCGCAGACCCGCGAGCATATTCTTCTGGCCCGCCAGGTCGGCGTGCCGGCCCTCGTTGTGTTCCTCAACAAGATCGATCTGGTTGACGATCCGGAACTGGTGGAACTGGTTGAAATGGAGCTGCGCGAGCTGCTCACCTCCTATCAGTACCCCGGCGACGACATTCCGATTATCCGTGGCTCGGCCACTTGCGCCCTCAACGGCACCAACCCGGAATGGGGCCGCGAGGCCATTCTCAAGCTGATGGAGGCGGTTGACACCTACATTCCGCAGCCCGTGCGCGCCAAGGATCAGCCCTTCCTGATGCCGATTGAAGATGTGTTCTCGATCTCCGGTCGTGGCACAGTTGTCACCGGCCGCATCGAGCGCGGCATTGTCAAGGTTGGCGAGGAAGTCGAGATTGTTGGTCTTCGTGACACGGTCAAGACCACAGTCACTGGCGTTGAGATGTTCCGCAAGCTGCTGGATTCAGGCGAGGCTGGCGACAATGTTGGCGCACTCCTGCGCGGCATTGACCGCGAGGGCGTTGAGCGCGGGCAGATTCTCTGCAAACCGGGCTCTGTGAAGCCGCACAAGAAGTTCAAGGCTGAGGCTTACATCCTCACCAAGGAGGAGGGTGGCCGTCATACGCCGTTCTTCGCCAACTACCGCCCGCAGTTCTACTTCCGCACCACCGACGTCAACGGGGTTGTCACACTTCCCGAAGGCACCGAAATGGTGATGCCGGGCGACAACATCTCCTTTGATGTCGAGTTGATCACCCCCATCGCCATGGAAGAGAAGCTGCGCTTCGCCATCCGTGAAGGTGGACGGACGGTCGGCGCTGGTGTAGTTGCCAAGATAACAGATTGAAAGCTGACACCTGACGCCTGATATCTGTCACCTGATAGGGGTATAGCTCAGTTGGTAGAGCGGCGGTCTCCAAAACCGCAGGTCGAAGGTTCGAGCCCTTCTGCCCCTGCCAATTTAAGGAAGTGAAATGGCCAAACCAAACCCGGTAGAGTTTCTCCAACAGGTCCGCGACGAAGCCGGCAAGATCACCTGGCCCACGCGCAAGGAGACCATGGTTTCCACCGTCATGGTCATGATCATGGTGGCGCTGGCTTGCGTTTTCTTCCTCATTGTCGATTTCCTGCTCAATATGGGCGTGGAAAAACTTCTGTTCGGATTTTGATATGACCAAGCGCTGGTACATCGTTCACGCCTACTCAAACTTTGAGAAGAAGGTGGCCGAATCGATCCGGGAACAGTCCGTGCAAAAGGGCCTTGGCGAGCTTTTTGAGCAGGTTCTGGTGCCTACCGAAGAGATCACCGAAGCCCGCCGGGGCCGCAAATTCAAGTCGGAACGCCGGTTTTTCCCCGGCTATGTGCTGGTCAAAATGGAAATGACTGATCAGGCCTATCATTTGATCAAGAACACGCCTAAGGTGACAGGCTTCCTCGGTTCTGATAACAGGCCCATTCCCATAACCGATGTCGAAGCCGCGCGCATCCTCAACCAGGTGGCTGAGGGTGTTGAGCGTCCCAAGGCGTCGATCACCTTTGAAATCGGCGAACAGGTTCGCGTCGCCGATGGTCCTTTTGCTTCTTTCGCCGGCCAGGTGGAGGAAGTTGACGAAGAGCGGTCACGGCTTAAAGTCGCTGTGTCCATTTTCGGCAGGCCAACACCTGTCGAACTCGAATATGCCCAGGTCGAAAAGATCCGGTAAATCCAACCCGTGGGAGGCCTCAAGCCCAACCACTAACCTCACAAGAAAGAGGGAACATAAATGGCCAAGAAAGTCGTCGGCTATATAAAATTGCAAGTGCCTGCGGGCAAAGCGAACCCGTCTCCGCCAATCGGCCCGGCATTGGGCCAGCGCGGTCTCAACATCATGGAGTTCTGCAAGGCTTTTAATGCGGCAACCCAGAAGATGGAACCGGAAACTCCGATTCCTGTTGTGATTACAGCGTTCCAGGACAAATCTTTCACCTTTGAGATGAAGTCGCCCCCGGCGTCCTTCTTCCTCAAGAAGGCGGCCAAGATCACCGCTGGCTCCAAGGAACCGGGCAAGGTCAGCGCCGGGTCTGTCACCATGGCGCAGTGCCGCGAGATTGCCGAGCAGAAGCTCAAGGGCATGAATGCGCGCGATCTTGATGCGGCGACGCGCGAGATCGCAGGGTCTGCCCGGTCGATGGGCTTGCAGGTTGTGGAGTAAGATGATGGCGAAGCGTTTGAAGAAAAATATGGAAGGCATTGACCGCACCAAGTTCTACAGCCTGGGCGATGCCCTGAAGCTGGTGAAGGCGCGGGCTAATGCCAAGTTCAACGAGACCATCGAAATCTCCATGAATTTGGGCGTCGATCCCCGTCACTCTGACCAGATGGTGCGCGGCGTTTGCGCGCTGCCCAGTGGCTCAGGCAGGACGGTGCGTGTCGGCGTGTTCGCCAAGGGCGCCAAGGCAGAAGAAGCCAAGAAGGCTGGCGCTGATGTTGTGGGTGCCGAAGAGCTTTTTGAGATCGTCAACAAGGGCACGATCGACTTTGACCGCTGCATCGCTACCCCTGACATGATGGGATTGGTGGGCCGCCTCGGCAAGGTTCTGGGTCCGCGCGGCATGATGCCGAACCCCAAGGTCGGCACCGTCACCATGGATGTGACTGCTGCTGTGAAGGCTGCCAAGGGTGGTGCTGTTGAGTTTCGCGCTGAAAAGGCCGGCATCGTCCAGGCCGGCATTGGCAAGGCGAGCTTCACCGAAGACCAACTTGCGGTCAACATCCGCGCCTTTGTCGATGCGGTGATGAAAGCCAAGCCCGCCACGTCCAAGGGCACCTATGTCAAGAAATTGTCAATTTCTTCGTCCATGGGCCCGGGCTTAAAACTCGATCTGGCCAGCGTCACCGCTGCGCCTTGAAGTTACCCGGGTGGGAACATCTGAAATGTTCTTAACCGGTTAGACAAAGTCTTTCAGACTTTGGATTACCTGTCCGAGATTGCAGGCGTGAGGGCAAATCCTCGCTTAAACCGCCAAGCCTGCATGAGATGGGTGTCAAAACAGAATTCGGATCCCTATATACCGGGGTCCAAAGTCGGTTTGGACCTCAACAGACAGGCAATGAGTGCCGTTCAGGCCTCATCTGCCTTCGCGCAGATGGTGTTTGAACGGTTGGTCCAACGGCGTGACTTTCACGCCAAACAGGAGAAGAGCAAGTGGAAAGAGCTGAAAAACAAGAGCTCGTTGCAACGCTCAACCAGGTGTTCAAAACCACCGCGGTGATCGTTGTGGCCCACAACAAGGGGCTGACTGTGAACCAGGTCAATGACCTGCGGAACAAGATGTCCCAGGCGGGGGCGACTGTGAAGGTCGCCAAAAACCGTCTTGCAAAGCTTGCTCTGGACGGCACTGACGCAAGCGGGATCAAGGGGCTTTTCGTCGGCCCCACCATGGTGGCTTACGCCGCCGATCCCGTGGCAGCTCCCAAGGTGGCCGCAGCCTTCGCCAAGACCAACGACAAGTTCGTGGTCCTCGGCGGAGCGCTCGGCAAAGTCATCATGGACGCCAACGCAGTCAAGGTGCTCGCGGAATTGCCCTCACTTGATCAATTGAGGGCTAAGATTGTCGGCCTGATCCAGGCTCCGGCCACTCGCATTGCGGGTGTGTTGGCAGCGCCTGGCGGTCAGATCGCCCGCGTGATCAACGCCTATGCCACCAAAGAACAGGCTGCCTGACGGCTCGCCCCAAGCCCATTGTTGTAACAAACCGACTGAAAGTGAGAATATAAAATGGCTGATCTCAGCAAAATCGTAGATGACCTTTCGAGCCTGACGGTTCTGGAAGCCGCCGAGCTTTCCAAGATGCTCGAAGAAAAGTGGGGCGTATCCGCCGCCGCTCCCGTAGCAGTTGCCGCCGCTGGCGGCGCTGCTGCCGCCCCGGTTGAAGAGAAGACCGAATTCACGGTCATGCTCATGGCCGCTGGCGACAAGAAGATCGAAGTGATCAAGGAAGTCCGCGCCATCACTGGTCTCGGACTCAAGGAAGCCAAGGACCTCGTCGAGGGCGCTCCGAAGGCGGTCAAGGAAGGCATCAACAAGGCCGATGCCGAAGCCGCCAAGAAGAAGCTCGAAGCCGCTGGTGCCAAGGTCGAGTTGAAGTAGTTATCTGTCCCGGCGGTGATCTCAAGGTCATCGCCGGGAGTATCGTTTGAGTAGATGTGACGACGGCTTGTCCCATTCCCTTGAAAAAGGGGATTAGGCAAGCCGTCAATAATGCTTGAAAACAAGGGAAAACCATGGCCGAGACACAGACCGTCGCTAGCCGCAAACGCCTCCGCAAGGTATTTGGCAAGGGCATTGAAGTCGCCGAAATGCCGAACCTCATTGAGGTGCAACGCGAATCCTATGACCAGTTTCTGCAGATGAAGGAACCAGCGGGTGGACGCATTGTGGACGGCTTGCAGGCGGTTTTCAAGTCGGTGTTCCCGATTCAGGATTTCACTGGCCAGTCTTTGCTGGAATTCGTGCGCTATGAGTTTGAAGCGCCGAAATTTGAGGTGGACGAGTGTCAGCAGCGCGGCATGACCTATGCCGCCCCCCTTAAAGTCACACTCCGCCTCATCGTGTTTGAAATCGATCCTGATACCCAGGCCAAGTCGGTGAAAGACATCAAGGAGCAGGACGTTTATATGGGCGACATGCCGCTCATGACCGCCAATGGCACCTTCGTGGTCAACGGCACCGAGCGCGTGATTGTCTCGCAGATGCACCGCTCCCCCGGCGTGTTCTTCGATCATGACAAGGGCAAGACGCATTCCTCGGGCAAGCTCTTGTTCGCCGCCCGCATCATCCCCTATCGTGGCTCATGGCTTGATTTTGAGTTCGACCCCAAGGACATTGTGTTCGTGCGCATCGATCGCCGCCGCAAGCTGCCCATCACCACGCTGCTCTATGCGCTGAAGCTCACCAGCGAGGAGATTCTCCACACCTTCTACAAGACGGTTGCCTATACGCTCACCAAGGATGGCTGGAAGTCGCCGTTTGATCCTGAGCGCTACAAGAACATCAAGCCATCGGTTGATTTGATCGACGCCAAGACCAAAAAGGTTGTGGTGGAAGCGGGCAAGAAAATTACACCGCGCCTCGCCAAGAAAATGGCCGAGGACGGCGTGAAAGATCTGCTGGTGCAGGACGCAGACCTCTATGGGCACTTCCTCTCCGATGAACTGGTCAACGAGAAGACCGGCGAGATTTTCGCCGAAGCGGGCGACGAGATCGACGAGAAGCTGCTTATCTCGCTGAAAGAGGCTGGCTACGCCGCGCTCAATCTGCTCGACATCGACCACATCAACACCGGCGCCTATATCCGCAACACGCTCAAAGCCGACAAGGCCGACAGCTACGAGCAGGCGCTCATCGAAATTTACCGCGTCATGCGCCCCGGCGAGCCGCCCACGCGGGAATCCGCTGAAGGCCTGTTCAACGGGTTGTTCTTTGATCAGGAGCGCTATGACCTCTCGGCGGTTGGCCGGGTGAAGATGAACATGCGTCTTGAAATTGATGTGCCGGACTCCATGCGCATTCTTCGCAAGGAGGATATCATTGCGGTCATCAAGACGCTGCATGACCTGCGTGACGGCAAGGGCGAGGTTGACGACATCGATCATCTCGGCAACCGCCGGGTGCGGTCGGTTGGCGAACTCATGGAAAACCAATACCGTCTCGGCCTTGTCCGCATGGAGCGCGCCATCAAGGAGCGCATGTCATCGGTCGATATCGACACGGTGATGCCGCATGATCTGATCAACGCCAAGCCAGCGGCCGCAGCGGTTCGCGAATTCTTTGGCTCCTCGCAGCTCTCGCAGTTCATGGACCAGACCAATCCCCTGTCCGAAATCACCCACAAGCGCCGCCTCTCGGCGCTTGGTCCAGGTGGCCTCACGCGCGAGCGCGCAGGCTTTGAAGTCCGCGACGTGCATCCCACCCATTATGGGCGCATTTGCCCGATTGAAACGCCGGAAGGCCCGAATATCGGCCTGATCAACTCGCTTGCCACCTATGCCAAGGTGAACAAATACGGCTTCATCGAAACGCCTTACCGCAAGGTGGTGAATGGCAAGGTGACAAGAGAGGTCATGTACTTCTCGGCCATCGAGGAAACCAAGCATTACATCGCCCAGGCCAATGTGGAACTTAAAAAAGACAACTCTTTCGCCGAGGATCTGGTCATCGCGCGTCACGCGGGCGATGTGCTCACGGTTCCCGCCGACAAGATTGACTTTGTCGATGTCTCGCCCAAGCAACTCGTGTCGGTTGCTGCCGCTCTCATTCCCTTCCTGGAGAACGACGACGCCAACCGCGCCTTGATGGGCTCCAACATGCAGCGTCAGGCTGTGCCCTTGGTGCGCACCAATGCGCCGCTCGTTGGCACCGGCATGGAAGCCATTGTCGCGCGCGATTCGGGCGCCGCCATCGCCGCGCGGCGCAACGGTGTTGTCGATCAGGTGGATGCCAAGCGCATTGTTATCCGCGCAACGGAAGAAACCGATCCCTCCAAGTCGGGCGTTGACATCTTCACGCTGGCCAAATTCCAGCGTTCCAACCAGAACACCTGCATCAACCAGCGCCCCCTTGTGCGCGTGGGCGACCAGGTGAAGGCGGGCGACATCATCGCTGATGGTCCGTCCACGGATTTGGGCGATCTCGCTCTGGGTCAGAACGTGCTGGTCGCTTTCATGCCGTGGAATGGCTACAACTTTGAAGATTCCATCCTGCTCTCCGAGCGCATTGTGAAAGATGACGTGTTCACCTCCATTCATATCGAAGAGTTCGATGTGATGGCGCGTGACACGAAACTGGGGCCGGAGGAAATCACCCGCGACATTCCCAATGTCGGCGAAGAAGCCCTGAAGAACCTCGACGAAGCCGGCATTGTCTATATCGGCGCTGAGGTGAAGCCCGGTGATGTGCTCTGCGGCAAGATCACCCCGAAGGGCGAAAGCCCGATGACGCCGGAAGAAAAACTGCTCCGCGCCATCTTCGGTGAAAAAGCCTCGGATGTGCGTGATACGTCTCTGCGCCTGCCGCCCGGCGTGTCGGGAACGGTGGTTGAGGTCCGCGTGTTCAACCGTCACGGCGTTGACAAGGACGAGCGCGCCCTTGCCATTGAGCGCGAGGAAATCGAACGCCTCGCCAAGGACCGCGACGACGAACTCGCCATCCTTGACCGCAATTCCTATGGCCGTCTGAATGGCTTCCTCACAGGCAAAGCGGCCAAGGGCGGTCCCAAGGGCCACAAGATCGATGGCGCTGTCACCGCCGCCATCCTCGAAGATATTCCGCGCTCGCAGTGGTGGAGCGTGGCGCTTGAGAACGAGAAGGCCCTGGCCGAACTCGAAGCCATGAAGGTGCAGTACGAAGAGTCCAAGAAGCGCCTTGAAACCCGCTTCCTCGACAAGGTTGAAAAGCTGCAGCGCGGCGATGAGTTGCCTCCCGGTGTGATGAAGATGGTCAAGGTCTTTGTCGCTGTGAAGCGCAAGATTCAGCCGGGCGACAAGATGGCGGGCAGGCACGGCAACAAGGGCGTTGTCTCGCGGATTGTTCCCATTGAGGACATGCCCTTCCTTGAGGATGGCACCCATGTTGATATCGTGCTCAATCCTTTGGGCGTTCCCAGCCGCATGAATGTGGGCCAAATTCTCGAAACCCATCTGGGCTGGGCCTGCGCAGGCCTTGGCAAGAAGATCGGCGATCTGCTTGATGGCTACAAGGACACCAAGAAGGTGAAGCCCTTGCGCGATGAGCTGTCGCGCATTTACGGGAAGCATGAGGAACTCGACGGCCTTGATGACACGCAGTTGGTGGAAGCAGCGCAAAACCTCCGCCGTGGCGTTCCCATTGCAACGCCAGTGTTTGATGGCGCCCGCGAAGAAGACATCGCCGCCATGCTCAAGGATGCAGGCCTCAATACATCGGGCCAGGTGCAGCTTTATGACGGCAGAAGCGGCGAGCCCTTTGATCGGCAGGTGACGGTTGGCTACATCTACATGCTGAAACTGCACCATCTTGTCGATGACAAGATCCATGCCCGCTCCATTGGCCCATACTCGCTGGTTACCCAGCAGCCTCTGGGCGGCAAGGCTCAGTTCGGTGGACAGCGCTTTGGCGAGATGGAGGTCTGGGCGCTGGAAGCTTACGGCGCCGCTTACACCCTGCAGGAAATGCTCACCGTCAAGTCAGACGACGTGGCAGGCCGCACCAAGGTCTATGAGGCGATTGTCCGCGGCGATGATGCGTTTGAGTCAGGCATTCCTGAAAGCTTCAATGTGCTCGTCAAGGAAATGCGCTCTCTCGGCCTCAATGTCGAATTGCAGAACACACAAACCTGATCTGTCACAGATCAAACAAGGAGAAGTGGCCCAATGAACCAAGAGGTCATGAACGTCTTCAGCCCGGCCGTTCCGGCTCAGACTTTCGATCAAATCCGTATCTCGATCGCATCGCCGGAGAAAATCCTCTCCTGGTCGTTCGGCGAGATCAAGAAGCCCGAGACCATCAACTACCGGACCTTCAAGCCGGAGCGTGACGGGCTTTTCTGCGCCCGCATCTTCGGGCCGGTGAAGGATTACGAGTGCTTGTGCGGCAAGTACAAGCGCATGAAGTACAAGGGCATCATCTGCGAGAAGTGCGGCGTTGAAGTCACGCTGTCAAAGGTGCGGCGCGAGCGCATGGGCCATATCGAACTGGCAGCCCCCGTGGCCCATATCTGGTTCCTGAAGTCGCTTCCCAGCCGCATTTCCATGCTGCTTGACATGGCGCTGAAGGATGTCGAGCGGGTGCTCTATTTCGAGCAGTATATCGTGCTCGAACCCGGCCTCACGCCGCTGAAACTCTATCAGACGCTCACTGAGAGCGAGTTCATGAAGGCCCAGGAAGATTACGGCGATGACAGCTTCACCGCCTCCATCGGCGCAGAAGCCATCCGCGAAATGCTCATGGCCATCAACCTCGACAAGCTCAAACTTGATCTCCGCGAGGAACTGAAAACCGCCACCGGCGAACTCAAGCCCAAGAAGCTGGCCAAGCGCCTGAAGATTGTCGAGAGCTTCCTCGAATCCGGCAACCGCCCGGAATGGATGATTCTCACCCAAGTCCCGGTCATTCCGCCCGAGCTTCGCCCCCTGGTGCCGCTCGATGGCGGCCGCTTCGCCACGTCCGATCTCAACGATCTCTACCGCCGGGTGATCAACCGCAACAACCGCCTGAAGCGCCTCATTGAACTCCGTGCGCCCGACATCATCGTGCGCAACGAAAAGCGCATGTTGCAGGAATCCGTTGATGCGCTGTTTGACAATGGCCGCCGTGGCCGCGTCATCACCGGCGCCAACAAGCGCCCGCTCAAATCGCTCTCCGACATGCTGAAAGGCAAGCAGGGCCGCTTCCGCCAGAACTTGCTGGGCAAGCGCGTCGATTATTCGGGCCGTTCCGTCATCGTCGTGGGCCCCGAGATGAAGCTGCATCAGTGCGGCTTGCCAAAGAAAATGGCGCTCGAACTGTTCAAGCCCTTCATCTACTCGCGCCTTGAGGCCAAGGGGCTTTCGTCCACCGTGAAGCAGGCCAAGAAGCTGGTTGAGAAGGAAAAGCCGGAAGTCTGGGATATCCTTGATGAGGTGATCCGCGAGCATCCAGTGATGCTCAATCGTGCACCGACCCTCCATCGCCTTGGCATCCAGGCGTTTGAGCCTGTGCTGATCGAAGGCAAGGCCATCCAGCTTCACCCGCTGGTCTGCACCGCGTTTAATGCTGACTTTGACGGCGATCAGATGGCCGTCCACGTTCCCCTCTCGCTGGAAGCCCAGTTGGAAGCGCGTGTCCTGATGATGTCCACCAACAACGTGCTGCATCCCGCTAACGGCCAGCCCATCATCGTGCCGTCGCAGGATATCGTGCTTGGTCTCTATTATCTCTCGATCACCCGCAAGGGCGAACCGGGAGAGGGCAAGGCCTATTCCAGCATGGCCGAGCTTGACCATGCGCTTGCTGCGGGCGTCATCACGCTGCATTCCAAGATCAAGGGCCGCATCAAGGAAGTGGGGCCGGAAGGCAAGATGATCTCCAAGATCGTCGAGACTACGCCGGGCCGCATGAAGATCGGCGAGCTTCTGCCAAAAGCACCAAACATTTCGTATGACCTCTGCAACAAGCTGATGACCAAGCGCGACATCTCAAAAATGATCGACGCCGTCTATCGCCATTGCGGCCAGAAAGAATCGGTCATTTTTTGTGACCGCATCATGGGTCTTGGCTTCTACAATGCCTACAAGGCCGGCATTTCCTTCGGTAAGGATGACATGGTTATCCCCGCCGCCAAAGAAAAGCTGGTAAGCCAGACCCGCACTCTCGCCAAGGAATATGAGCAGCAATATATCGACGGCCTCATCACCCAGGGCGAAAAATACAACAAGGTCGTGGATGCCTGGGCCAAGTGCACTGACAAGGTCGCCGAAGAAATGATGGCTGGGATTCAGGCTGTCAAGTTCGATGCCGTCACAGGCCGCGAAGAGCAGGTGAACTCGATCTACATGATGAGCCATTCGGGTGCCCGCGGCTCGCCAGCACAGATGAAGCAGCTCGCCGGTATGCGCGGGCTCATGGCGAAACCGTCAGGCGAGATCATTGAAACGCCGATCATTTCCAACTTCAAGGAAGGCCTCTCGGTTCTTGAATACTTCAACTCCACCCACGGTGCCCGCAAGGGCCTCGCTGATACCGCGCTGAAAACCGCCAACTCCGGCTATCTCACACGCCGCCTGGTTGACGTGGCCCAGGACGCGATCATCTCCGAAGTCGATTGCGGCACCAAGGCTGGCATCACCGCGCGGCCCATCATTGATGCAGGCCAGGTCATTGCCACGCTAGGCTCCCGTGTGCTCGGTCGCACACCCTTGAGCGATGTGACGGATCCGGCAACCGGCAAAGTCATCACCGGTGCTGGCGAAGAAATCCAGGAAGCAGATGTTGAGAAGATCGAGAAGGCGGGGGTCACCGAAATCCGCATTCGCTCGGTGCTCACCTGTGAAACCAAGTTCGGCGTGTGCGGCAAGTGCTATGGCCGAGATCTTGCGCGCGGCACACCTGTGAACATGGGCGAAGCTGTGGGCGTCATCGCGGCGCAATCCATCGGCGAGCCGGGCACCCAGCTCACCATGCGCACCTTCCACATCGGCGGCACAGCGCAGGTCATCGACCAGTCCTTCGTTGAAGCCAATGTTGATGGCAAAATCGTGCTTCGCAACAAGAACCTGATGAAGGATTCGACCGGCCGGCTCATGGTGATGGGCCGCAACATGACCATTGTGATCGAGGATGCGCAAGGCAACGAGCGCGCCACCCACAAGGTCGGCTACGGCACCCGCATGTTGGTTGACGAGGGCGATCAGATCAAGCGTGGGCTCAGGATCGCCGAGTGGGATCCCTACACCCGCCCCCTGATGACCGAAGTCGATGGCACGGTTGAATTTGAGGACGTGGTCGACGGCATTTCGCTCAACGAACTGGCCGATGAAGCCACCGGCATCACCAATCGCGTCATCATCGATTGGCGCTCCAATCAGCGCGGCACGGGCCTCAAGCCCGCCATCGTGCTGAAGGACAAGGACGGCGTTATCCACAAGCTGGCGCGTGGCGGCGAAGCCCGTTACCTCCTCTCCGTGGAAGCCGTGCTTTCGGTGGAACCGGGCGCCAAAGTCAAGGCTGGCGACATTCTGGCGCGCGTTCCGCTGGAGAGCGCGAAAACCCGCGACATCACCGGCGGTCTGCCGCGGGTGGCCGAACTCTTTGAGGCGCGCCGTCCCAAGGACCACGCCATCATCGCGGAGATTTCTGGCCGCGTTGAATTTGGCCGGGATTACAAGAACAAGCGTCGCATCCGCATCGTGCCAGCAGATGAATCGCTCGAAGCCGTTGAGTATCTCATCCCCAAAGGCAAGCATCTGCCCGTCCAGGAAGGCGATACTATCGAGAAGGGCGAGTATATCATGGACGGCAACCCAGCACCCCATGACATTCTGGCCATCAAGGGCGTGGAGGAGCTTGCCTCTTACCTCGTCAATGAAATCCAGGAAGTCTATCGCCTGCAGGGCGTTCACATCAACGACAAGCACATCGAAGTGATCGTCCGCCAGATGCTGCAAAAGGTTGAGATCACCGACAACGGCGAGTCAACGCTTCTCGTGGGCGAGCAAGTCGATCAGACCGAACTTGATCAAGAGAACACCAAGCTCATCGCTGAAGGTCTTCGTCCTGCGTCCGGTGTGCCCGTGCTTCTCGGCATCACCAAGGCCAGCTTGCAGACCCGCTCATTCATCTCGGCTGCATCGTTCCAGGAAACCACCCGCGTCCTCACCGAGGCCGCCATCCAGGGAAAGATCGACACACTGGAAGGCCTCAAGGAAAATGTCATCGTCGGCAGGCTCATCCCCGCCGGCACCGGCGGCATGCTGGCGCGGCTCAAGCAAATCGCCGAAAAGCGCGACACGCTCATCCTCGAAGAACAAGCCCGGGCAGCAGAACTGCCGCCAGCGGCTTAACTCAACAACCACCCCCGGCGGAGCAATCCGCCGGGGTCAATGCGTAGATACCCTTGGCTGCCGTCAGCACGGCGAGCACCGCCAGAATCGCCAATACATATTTGCGGAACACAATGGGGTCAGCTCCCTTGAAGCTGCGCGCTCCCAGCCATACACCCAGCAACAGCGGCGGCAGAAACATCAGTGCGCGGATGAATGCGTCCCATGTCACCAGCCCCTCACGAGACTGAAACCCGAGTCCGATTATATCGGTCGCGAGGAAAAAGGCGATCAACGAAGCGCGGCCAGCAATGTTTCCGGCAGGCGATGCAAAATAGAACAGGATGACCGGCGGTCCGCCAATGCCAAATGCGCCATTGGCAAACCCCGATGCCGCCCCCGCCGCCGTCGAGGTGACAGGCCCTGGCATGGTTTTGAGTGAGTATCCCCGCCATAACAGCAATGTTGCCGCCAGCACGAAACCCGCCATGGCAATCTGCATTGGAGCCGCCGCCACATGGGCCAGCAGATAAACTCCGAACGGTGTCGCAATCAGACAGCCAAGGGTAAGCGGCACCAGTGAGCGCCAATGCACATCCCGCCAGATCCCCGGCAAAAGATGCAGGCTCGCCGCCACTTCCAGCATGAAAACGGAGGGCACGATCTCCGCGGGCGTGAGCGCCAGTGAAAGTGCCGTGATCGACAAAAGCGAAAACCCAAATCCAGAATAGCCGCGGACTATGGCCGCAAGAAAAATGCACAGAACCGCGTATGTGACCACTGCCAGAGACATGGCCGCCAGGGTAAGCTGGGTATTGCGGTCTGGCTAGACCTAAATCAGCCAGACCGTTCCAATGTCACTTCAAAGAACGGCTTCCACTTCGTAGAAGGGCTCAGCTTCGATCAGGCCGATCAGCGCGCCTGATGAATCGGTCACGACTGAAAGCTTGCCGACACCTGGAACTTCGGTTGCAGGCCGCATGACTTCGCCGCCAGCGCTTGCCGTGGCGCTTTCTGCCTCATTGATGTCTGGCACTGCCATATAGGTCATCCAATGCGAAGGAATGCCAGTATAGTTCGGTGCCGTCAAAGCGAAGACGCCACCAACGGGGCGTCCGCCCTCCGCCCTTGCGCGCGATCCAACATGATTCACCATCGGGAAGCGGCGAGGCTTCGAACTTCCAGCCGAGTGTGCGCCGTAAAATGCCAGCGCCGCTTCTGGCTCCCAAGTGCTGAGCTCATGCCACGAAGTCTTGTAAGGCTGTGTCATCACGTTCATTTCCCTTCAATGGATTGTACGATGAACCCGTCGCCGATGATTGCAGAATGATCCGTGAGCAGGGCAGGGGTGTGGCAATTTTTTGGGCCAAATGGGGCCAATTGAAGTGGACACAGAGGCCGAAACGTTAACCTTGCGCCACTGCGTGGCGCTTTGTAGTGTAACCGCCAGTATCCCATGCAGGTCAGGACAACAACAATGCGCGGAATAATTCTGGCGGGCGGCAGCGGAACCCGGCTCTATCCGATAACGCTGGCCATATCGAAGCAGTTGCTGCCGGTCTACGACAAGCCGATGATCTATTATCCCATGTCAGTTCTGATGCTGGCGAGCATCCGCGATATTCTGGTCATCTCAACCCCGCATGATTTGCCGCTCTATCGACGGATGCTGGGCGATGGGTCGGCCTTTGGCATCAATCTATCTTTTGCCGAACAGCCTCGTCCCGAGGGGCTGGCGCAGGCGTTTCTGATTGGCGAAAAATTTCTGGGCGGCGGCCCGGCAGCCTTGATTCTTGGCGATAATATTTTCCACGGTGATAAATTGCAGGACCGCTGCCGTCAGGCGACTTCCCGCGCCCACGGGGCCTCGGTTTTTGCCTATCACGTGTCAGAGCCGCAAAGATACGGTGTGATCGCGTTTGACAAGGAAGGCGTTGCCACCAGCATTGAGGAAAAACCTGCGAAGCCAAAATCAAACTGGGCTGTTACCGGGCTCTATTTCTTTGATCCCGGTGTCGTGGAAATCGCCAGGGCGGTGAAGCCATCGGCGCGCGGGGAATATGAGATCACCGATGTCATCCGCGCTTATATGGAGCGGGGCGCACTTCACGTGGAGCGCTTGGGTCGGGGCTACGCCTGGCTGGATACAGGAACGCATGACAGCCTGCATGATGCAGGCTCCTATATCAGGACAATTGAGACCCGGACGGGAAGCAAAATCTGCTGCCCTGAAGAAGTCGCCCTGAATTGCGGCTTCCTGACCGCAGCCGATGTGGAAAAGCGCGCCGCTGTGCTTGGCAACACTGATTATGCCACCTATTTGCGCCGCATCGCCGCAGGCCAGGACTAGGGCGTCTATGGAGTATCGCGCAACTGGGCTTGACGGTGTCGTCGAAATCATTCCCAACAGGATCAGTGATGAGCGCGGGTATTTTGCTGAGACCTATTCGCACGAAAAGTTCCTGAAGGCCGGGATTGGCCTTGAATGGGTGCAGGACAATCAATCACTCTCAGTCAGGAAAGGTGTGCTCCGGGGGCTGCACTTTCAGGTGGCGCCCTTTGCCCAGGACAAATTGATACGTGTACTGAGGGGGGCCATATTCGATGTGGCCGTTGACATCCGGGGCGGCTCGCCAAGTTTTGGCAAGTGGGTTTCCTGCGTCCTTTCAGCAGAAGCGTTTAACCAGTTGCTGGTGCCGAAGGGCTTCGCGCATGGCTTCCTCACCCTCGAAGCCAACACCGAAGTGTTGTACAAGGTTTCAGCGCCCTATGCGCCCGCCTGCGACCGCGCGATCAGGCATGATGACCCGGCATTGGCGATAAACTGGCCCTTGCCAGCGCATGAGCTCACTCTTTCTTTGAAAGACAGAAATGCTCCATTCCTTTCTGAATTCACCGGGAGGATCGCGTTTTGATGACACGAAAGATGCGCTGATGAAGGTTCTGGTCACGGGCGGTTCGGGCTTTATCGGATCGGCGGTCTGCCGCCATCTGGTGCTCGACCTTGGGCACAGCGTTGTCAATGTTGACAAGCTCACCTACGCCTCAACCGCAGGCTCAACGGCCGCGATTGCCGCGCACCCCAAATATCGTTTCCACCAGCAGGATGTCTGTGACCGGGACGCAGTGCTGCGGATTATGCAGGAGGAGGCCATTGATGCGGTGATGCATCTGGCGGCAGAAACGCATGTTGATCGCTCCATCGACGGACCGGGCGCATTCATGCAGACCAATATCATGGGTACATTCGCCCTGCTGCAGGCAGCGCGCGCCTACCATGTCACGCTGCCAGCCGAGCGCCGATCCGCGTTTCGGTTTCATCATATATCCACCGATGAAGTCTTTGGCGAACTGCCGCTGAACGGCGGCCTGTTCACGGAGACGACCGCCTATGCGCCGTCCTCACCCTATTCGGCATCAAAGGCGGCGTCCGATCATCTGGTCATGGCCTGGCACAAGACCTACAGCCTGCCGGTGGTGTTGTCGAACTGCTCGAACAATTATGGGCCCTATCACTTTCCTGAGAAGCTCATACCCCTGATGATCATCAATGGTCTCGAGGGCAAAGAACTGCCGGTCTACGGCACCGGCGAAAATGTGCGCGATTGGCTGCATGTCGAGGACCACGCGCGAGCCCTCGTACTGGTCTTGACCAGAGGCAGGCCGGGCCAGACCTACAATGTCGGCGGCAAAAACGAGCGCAGCAATTTCTGCGTGGTGCAGGCCATCGCCGATGTTCTCGACGAATTGGTGCCGCTCAGTTCCGGTCGCCGCCGTGATCTTATCCGCTTTGTGGGCGACCGCCCCGGTCATGATCTCCGCTACGCCATTGATGCCACCAAGATTGAAACAGAGCTGGGCTGGCGGCCGCGCGAGACATTTGACACAGGGATCAAGAAGACTGTTGAATGGTATTTGGCCAACAGCGCTTGGTGGCAACCCTTGCGAGAATTGCGCTATGGTGGTCAACGCTTGGGAACCGTCGGCACATGATACGGTTGCTGGTGACCGGGCAGCAGGGGCAGGTGGCCCGCTCTCTTGTTTATCAGGCAAAGCGACACCCTGAAATTGAGGTCATGGCTGTCGGTCGCCCTCAGCTTGATCTCGAAAATCCTGCTTCTGTTCGCGCCGCCATCAATGCGGCCAGACCCGACATCGTCGTCAATGCCGCAGCCTACACGGCAGTCGACAAGGCCGAGCAAGAGGAAGCGAAGGCCTTTGCGATCAATCGCGACGGAGCTGCCGTGGTGGCCGCCGCCTGTCTCTGTGTCCCGCTTATTCATCTGTCGACAGATTATGTTTTCTCCGGCGCAAAGCCTGAACCCTACGTGGAAAGTGATGCAACCTGCCCCATCAATGTCTATGGCAAGTCCAAACTCGCGGGCGAAATCGCGGTGCGGGCGGCGCATCCTTCAGCCCTGATTCTTCGCACCGCATGGGTTTACAGCCCCTTCGGCGGCAATTTCGTTAAAACCATGCTGCGCCTGGCCAGAGCGCGCGACGAGATCAGCGTCGTCGATGACCAGACCGGCAACCCCACCAGCGCGCTCGATCTCGCAGATGCCATCTTGCGTATCGCGCCAGAGCTTGCCGCAGGGCGAAACACATCACCAATCCTGCATCTTTGCGGATCCGGCGACGCGACTTGGTGTGGTTTTGCGCGCGAAATCTTCGCCATCAGCAAATCACTTGGCGGCCCGCATGCTGTAGTCCACGCAATCAGAAGCGCCGACTACCCAACATTGGCGCAGCGCCCCAAGAATTCATACCTTTTATCAGCTGCCTTCCATGGCCAGTTCGGTTTTCAGTTGAGGCCCTGGCAAGAAGCGACCGAGGAAACCATCAAGCAGCTGCTCTTACCCCTATAGAATTCACGGAAAGCGCAGGACATGGCCTGCGAGTTCCTCGCGTCGTGGATACTGCGTCTCAATGGCTTGTCTTGCAGCAGGGCTGAAGCGGTCCGTAAATTGGCTATCCCCGTAAACAAAAAACGCAAAATCCTGGTTGTTGATTTTCCTTATAAACTCGGCCTCATGCCATTTCTCCATGGCGGTCAGTTCGGCGATAATCGCCGTTTCAAGATAAACTTGCTTGCCAGCCTTCATGACCGCAACCATATTGTCGGAAATCACCGGCTTTGTGGATTTTCTGATCATGTCGGTGAGTTTTTGAAACTCAACAGGAGCGGGAGCGTCGGCGAAGTTCTTCAGCGCGAAAGACTCGTGCGAGTTGTAGACCTGGAATATCAAAAATGAGGGGATCAACACTTTCATTATCGCATGTGCGGCAGTGCTCTGCTCAGCGGATATGAATTTTAGGTCGGAAGCAAATGCGGTGGCAATCGGCTTTCTCAAGAATAGTCCGACCAGTATGCTGCAAACGCTAATCCACTCAATCGTATAATTGAAATTGGCACCACTCTTGAGCATTGCGGCCAAAGCGATGGTTGCAAGCACGAAATAAAGCATTGCAAAAACCTCCACTTGCCGCACCCGATTTCCACGCAAACTCTGCCTGATGTCAGCGAGCCATCCGGCTGCGGTCGACTCGTCCCGCAAGCGCGTGATGATATGAACTGCCGCAATAATAGCCAAGGCGATAAAAAATGGATAGGGGGCCAGCGCAATTACAATCAGAAAGATATTCGAGAATTGGAGGCGGTTGATATTGTAGCCGAGCACGTGTTCGAGGAAGCCGCCGTTTGTCATTTCTTGCAGGACAAGAAATGCTGCTACGCCAAGAATTATCCCCGCCGCAGCGCCGAGCCAGGCGGCCCTGGGCCGCACCAGGATGAGCACAGCGAATGCGGCGATTGGTGCGACGATCATTGTCTGTTTCGTGAAAACAGCCAGCACAAAAAACACTGCGGCCACCAACGCATTGGAACCATGGTCGACCGCGCGCAGGGCAAAATAGGAACCGAGCAATGTAAAGGCGATGGCGAGCATGTCCACCCTGTCAGTGAGGGACCAGACGGCAACAGGGAGGAAGCTCAAGGGGATCAGCGCCGCGATTCCGGCGGATATGGTGCCAACGGCCTTGCGTTCAGTTTCTGGAATGCCGCGATACGTCAGGAGGCCAATGAGCACGC
>JANOTU010000522.1:0-2044 GCA_031416515.1 Hyphomicrobiales bacterium | reverse complement strand
GGCTTTTCGAGGGTCTGGAAAAGGAAACCGGTCAGGCCACCGGCTTCAAGCAAATGGGTTCTATCTCCATTGCCCTCACCGAGCCCCGCATGGAGGAGCTCAAACGCGGGGCCTCAATGGCGCGGAGCTTCGGTCTGGCTGTTGATGTCATCAGCGCCGGAGAAATCAACGAACGGGTGCCGCATTACAATATGGAAAACGTGGTGGGCGGCGTGTTTCTGCCCAAGGACGGCCAGGTCAACCCCATTGATGTGACGCAAGCCCTGGCCTCTGGCGCACGCTCGCGTGGCGCCAGGATATTCGAGAACACAAAAGTCACCCGCATCATTGTCGAGAAAGGCAAGGCCGTGGGCGTTGAGACGGCAAGCGGCACTGTCATGGCCGACAAGATCGTGATTGCGTCCGGCATGTGGTCACGTGAATTGGGGAGGGCCATTGGCGTCAACATTCCACTCCATGCCTGCGAACATTTCTATATTGTGTCCGAACCCATAGCGGAGTTGCCGCGCAACATGCCGGTGGTGCGCGTGCCCGATGAATGCACCTACTACAAAGAAGACGCAGGCAAACTCATGGTCGGGGCCTTTGAGCCAAAGGCCAAGGCCTGGGGCGGCGGCGGCATTGACGATGAACATGCCTTCGTCACCCTGCCTGAGGACATGGAGCATTTTGAACCCATTCTGGAAAAGGCCATCAACCGGGTGCCGCTGCTGGAAAAAGCCGGCATTCAACTTTTCTTCAATGGCCCGGAGAGTTTCACGCCTGACAACCGCTACTATCTCGGCGAAGCGCCGGAGGTGAGAAACGTTTTTGTGGCCACCGGGTTCAATTCCATCGGCATCCAGTCATCCGGCGGCGCCGGCCTGGTTCTCGCCGACTGGATCAAGAACGGCCATCCGCCCATGGATGTGAACGGCATCGACATCCGCCGCATTCATCCCTTCCAATCCGCGAAGGGTTATGTGGCTGAGCGCGTCACTGAAACGCTGGGCCTGCTCTATGCCATGCACTGGCCTTACCGTCAGACGGAGACGGCGCGCGGTGTGCGGCGCTCACCCATTCATCGTCACACAAAGGATCTGGGCGCTGTGTTCGGCGAAGTAAACGGCTGGGAGCGCCCCAACTGGTACGCGCGCGGCGGCGTGAAGCCGGAGTATGAATACTCCTTTGGCCGCCAGAACTGGTTTTCCTGCGCTGACTATGAAGCCAGCCAACTGATGAACCATTGCGCCTTCTTCGATCAATCAAGCTTCGCCAAATATTCTGTGGAGGGCCGGGACGCAGCCAGGGTTTTGAACTGCATCAGCGCGGGCAACATCGATGTGGACCCGGGCCGCATCGTCTATACCCAGTGGCTCAATGAGCGCGGCGGCATCGAGGCGGATTTGACGGTGACCAGGCTTGCCGAAGACAAATTCCTGGTCGTGACCGGGGCGGTCCCGCAGACCCGCGACATGGCCTGGCTGAAGCGCAACACCCCCGATGACGCGCATTGCATCGCCACCGACATCACCTCTGGCCTGCCCATGATCGCGGTCATGGGGCCGAACTCCCGCGCACTTCTGCAAAAGCTATCTGGCGCTGATCTCTCAAACGCGGCTTTCCCCTTTGGCACATCGCAGGAAATCGAAATCGGCTATGCCCGGGTCCGCGCCAGCCGCATCACCTATGTGGGCGAATTGGGCTGGGAGCTTTACATCCCCGCCGAATTCGCCGCTCATGTGTTCGAGCTGCTGTGGGAGGCGGGCCAGGACTTCGGCCTTGCCCCCGCCGGCATGCACACCATGAACAACTGCCGCATGGAAAAAGCCTACCGCCACTGGGGCCACGATATTTCCGACGAAGAAACGCCCCTCGAAGCAGGCCTCGGATTCGCCGTGGCCTGGGACAAACCGGGCGGCTTCATCGGCAGGGAGGCGCTTGAGAAGCAACGCGGAAAAGCCGTCCAGCCCAAACGCATGATATGCATGGCACTCGAGAACAATTCCGCCGCAGCGCCGATGATCTACCACGAAGAACCCATCTATCGGGATGGCATAATCGT
>JANOTU010000521.1:0-1878 GCA_031416515.1 Hyphomicrobiales bacterium | reverse complement strand
CCAACATTGCAAAATATCTCGTTGCCGACATGCAAGCCGATCCCATCGCCGATCTCCCACAATCCCGGGGCGGCACTTTTTTTTTTGAGTTCACTCATCCGGGCGGTCGCCATTCCAGTTGCCGCGAGAGCGGCGCGACAGGCAATCTTCGATAAACTCCGGCTGCGCTCGCAAGGATAGACCGCAAGAAATCCATCGCCCATGAAGCTCAAAATCTGTCCGCCATTCTTGTTGAAAGGTGTCGCCACCGCATCGTAGAAAGTATTGAGCGTGTCGATGAACACCTGGCGGCCATGCTGTTCAGCTATCTTGGTCGAGTTGCGCATGTCTACCAGCACCAACGCCGCCCGTACAGTTTCAGCATCGCCGCGCTTGATCTGGCCACTGAGCACACGCCTGCCTGATTCCTTGCCGAGATAAGTGGTCAGCATGTTGTCAGCGAGCTTGCTCAGGACCGCCATTTTGGCCGCCACCGCAAGCTGGTTCTGGATGCGGAGCAGGGCGGAAATCATGTTCTCACTGAAGCCGCCCGGCCTGTCGGTTGACCAAGAACCCATCATGCCTTGTGACGAGGTCGTGTCGAAGGGCCGCAGAAATGCGATATAGTCGGTGATCCCTTCAGCCATGAGGTCGGTGAATATCGGAAACTCCGCTGGCTCTGCGGGGTCAAACCGGCGGCGCATATGGTCAAGATTATTGCGCAGCAGATAGTAATAGGGGCTGTTCTTGAAACGGTCCGTCTGGTTGCCGGTCACATGGCGATAATTTTCAGCATTGATGCCCTCGCCGCGCCGCCAGGTAAAGCCGCTGGCGCGGTAGAGCGGATGCAGAATTGAGAATGAGAGGTGAACGCGCTTCAAAGGCATGCCGGCAGCCGCGAGCCTTTCGCAAAACCCTTGGGCAATTTCCTCAACATCGGCGCCGGCCATGGCTGTCTGCATCATCCAGTCGGCCACCTTGTCAATGAGAACGGTCGAGACATCGGCATTGGTTGTTGTCATGATTTCAACTCGCGCTCGAACACAAAATCGGCACCCTTGACTTCTTTCCGGAACATGATCCCTCGCATGATATAGCTCAGCACGCCGTCATATTTGGCGAGCGTGGGCGGTGGAAACAAGCCCTTGAACAGGCGGCTGAGCTGCCAAACCCGCCAGCTTGTGCGCAAACGCCGCCAGAACTTCGGCCCTGTCAGGGTTTTTTCAAACAATTGCGGATGCACCGCAAGCTGCAAGCCGCTCAATCTGCAGTTACGCAATTTGGCGATTTCGGTTGTTGTCAGAAACTCGTAGCCCTCAATATCGATCTTGACGAATATGACCGAGTCGCCCGCCAGACTGGTGAGTTCGTCCATGGCATAACCGCGCACCCGCGTGCTCTCGCCGTCACCGATATCCAGCGCACTGGTCTCGGAACTGCCAAAGCCATCGACCGCGTGGATATCAACCTGCGCATCGGGCGAAAGCGCGCCAGCGATGATCGTCACATTGTCGTGGGCTGGCGCAAGCGCCTCCAGGATTTCAAGGCATTTGGGATCAGGCTCAAGCGCGATCACTTTTTTGGCAACAGCGCTGGCCCAGAAAGGTGTCACCCCGATCCACGCCCCGATATCGAGATAAACCGTATCCCGGTCCAGATTGCGCGCCAGCACCTCAAAGGTGTGCGGTTCCCATGTGCCGCCAGCCAGCTTGCCGTAGAACTTCCTGTAGTCCGGCAAGTCGGGCAGGGCCACGCTGCGGCCAGCGTAAGTGATCTCAAGCGTCTTCATGAACCTGCGCCGGAATGTCAGTTGCGCGCAGGCCCGTAATCACCGTGATAGTCCGGGTCAGCCCCCGAATTTCAATATCAAGCTGCGGGGTTTTTTCTGTGGCAACCATG
>JANOTU010000520.1:0-5856 GCA_031416515.1 Hyphomicrobiales bacterium | reverse complement strand
CTTTTTTCCTCATCTGCGCCATCTGCGGATAACTCCTCCGGCAATCCCCCAAAAGCAAACCCAGCCCGTGTTGCACCATGGCGAACGCCAATTGGATTTCAGCGGGTGCCCCGTTTCACCGGGGCCTTGCGCTCACAAGCTGCACTTACAATTCTGGAGTATGCCTGAATCTAGCACAATGACCGTGCGCTGTCAAGGACTATTTTCAAATTACAGGAATACGAACTGTTTGACTCCCGCGTATGCAGTGTAATACACCTTGCCGCAAGGAGTTTCCCCATGCCAACCACACCATTTTCCATTCGCATTGATACCGAAATCAAGTCCAAGCTGGAGCGCGAGGCCCTGCTGGAGGACCGCTCGGCCGGCTACATCGCCCAGAAGGCCATCGCCGACTACCTCGACGCCAAGGAATACAAGCGCGAATGCCTGCGCGAGGCCATCGCCGAGGCCGATAAAGGGGTTTTCATCTCCGAAGAAGCCATGGATGCCTGGGTGGAGTCGTGGGGCACAGAAAAAGAGCTTCCCATGCCGAAGCCCGATATTTTTTCAGACAAAGCCTGAATCTTGAAAATCGTCTTCCTGAACAGTTGCGCTGCCGATCTTGATTGGTTTCAGGAATACTACCGTGATGTCTTCCCCTCCGGCTCCGCCAATGCGAAAGACCAGTACATGCGCACCAAAGCTGTGCTCCGGCAAAATCCGCGTATCGGCTATCCGCTGGAAGAATTTGGGCTGCGGGAGTTCAGCATCGTACGAACCCCGTTTTCGTTTATCTATCGGGTTACACAGAAATCAATCGAAGTGGTCCGGGTTTGGGATCAAAGAGCAGATCGCCCCGAAAAATGGGGACGAGCCACGCAGGAGCATTTGAGTTGACCACCCGCATCGACCGCCGTTTCGCCGATCTTAAAGCCCAGGGCCGCGCCGCGCTTGTCACGTTTGTGACGGCGGGCGATCCTGATTATGAAACCTCGCTCAGGATCATCAAGGGCCTGCCCGCCGCTGGCGCTGATATCATTGAGTTTGGCATGCCCTTCACCGATCCCATGGCTGATGGCCCGGCCATTCAGGCGGGCGGGCTTCGCGCTTTGCATGGCGGGCAAAACATGGCCCGGACATTGAAGATGGTCACGGAATTTCGCAAGAACGACAACGACACACCGGTGGTGCTTATGGGCTATTACAATCCCATCTATGTTTACGGCGTGGCGAAATTTCTGAAAAACGCCCTTGCGGCAGGCGTTGATGGCCTGATCGTGGTGGACCTGCCGCCCGAGGAAGATGTGGAACTTTGTCTTCCCGCCATCACGGCCGGTCTCAATTTCATTCGTCTCGCCACACCCACCACCGATGACGCCCGCGCGCTCAAGGTTTTCCAAAACACCTCAGGCTTTGTTTATTACGTCTCCGTCCTCGGCATCACCGGCACCAAGGCCCCGGACCTTAAAAGCGTCAAAGCCAATGTGGACCGGCTGCGCCAACACACAAAACTTCCCATTGCCGTAGGCTTTGGTGTGAAGTCCGCCAAACAGGCCCGCGCCATTGCGGCGTGCGCGGACGGCGTTGTGGTCGGCTCAGCGCTGGTCAGCGCCATTGAGGACAGTCTCACAAAAACCGGAAAGCCCACGTCAAAGACGGTAAAAGCTGTCCATGCGCTGGTTGCTGACATCGCTTCGGGAGTGAGACGTTGAACTGGATCAAAAACTTTGTCCGCCCCAAAATCCGCTCTTTTCTCGGGGTCAAGCGCGAGGTGCCGGAGAATATGTGGATCAAGGATCCCGATTCCGGCGAGATGGTGTTCTACAAGGATCTGGAAGCCAACCAGTTTGTCATCCCCAGCTCCGGCTATCACATGCGCATGGCCCCGGACCTGCGGCTCAAATCCATGTTTGACAATGGCGTCTTTGAAAAAATCGCCATGCCGCAAGTCGCGACTGACCCGCTCAAGTTCCGCGACGAGCGCAAATATATCGACCGCCTGAAAGAAGCCCGCGCCAAAAACGAGTCTGAAGACGCGATCCTTGCAGGCAGCGGGGCCCTCGACGATCTGCCCATCGTCATTGCCGTTCAGGATTTTGCATTCATGGGCGGCTCCCTCGGCATGGCCGCAGGCGAGGCCATCATCACGGCGATGCGCGCCGCGGTCGCCAGAAGATGCCCCTTCGTGTTCTTCATTGCATCAGGGGGTGCCCGCATGCAGGAGGGTGTGCTCTCGCTCATGCAATTGCCGCGCACCACCGTGGCGGTGCAGGAACTCCGCGCCAGCAAGCTGCCCTATATCGTTGTCCTCACCCATCCCACAACCGGGGGTGTGACGGCGTCCTACGCCATGCTAGGCGATATCCACATTGCCGAACCCGGTGCCCTCATTGGATTTGCCGGCCAGCGGGTGATTGAACAAACCATCCGCGAAAAATTGCCGGAGGGTTTCCAGCGCGCCGAATACTTGCGCGATCACGGCATGGTGGACATGGTGGTGCACCGCCACCAGATGCGCCAGACTGTGAGCAGCATCGTCCGCATACTGATGAAAGAGCCCGCTTACGAAAAGCCCGCCGGCGCCCTTGTCCCCATAATCTGACATGGCCCGCAGCGACGCCATACTGGAGCGGCTTCTCAGGCTCCATCCCAAGATCATTGATCTCAGCCTGGAGCGCATGTGGCGCATCCTTGCAGCCCTGGGAAATCCGCAATCTGATTTGCCCCCCGTCATCCATGTGGCGGGCACCAATGGCAAGGGATCAACGGTTGCCTATATCCGCAGCATCATGGAGGCAGCATCCCTCAAGGTCCATTGCTACACCTCGCCGCATCTGGTCAAATTCCACGAGCGCATCCGCGTCGCTGGTGAACTCATATCGGAAGCAGATCTCTCCCTGCTTCTGGAGGAGTGCGAACAGGCCAATGGCGGAGCCCCGATCACATTTTTTGAAATCACCACCGCCGCCGCCTTCCTGGCCTACAATCGCGCGCCCGCTGACTACCTCATACTCGAAGTGGGCCTGGGCGGCAGGCTGGATGCCACCAACGTCATTGCAGCGCCGCGCCTTTGCGTCATCACCACTGTGGATTATGACCACCAGCAATATCTGGGAAACACGCTCACCGCCATCGCCCATGAAAAAGCCGGCATCCTCAAGCGCGGCGTCCCCGCCATCATCGGCCCGCAGCCCGATGAAGCCCGCGCTGAAATCGAGCACGTGGGCGAGCGCATCAACGCTCCCCTGGCGATTGCCGGTCAGGATTGGCAATGCATCGAACAGCATGGCCGCATGGTGTTTCACGATGAGGCGGGCCTGGCTGATCTGCCGCTGCCGCACCTCAAAGGCCGCCACCAGATTGACAATGCCGGAAACGCCGTGGCTGCCATCAGGGCCCTGGGCGACCCCGCCATCAGCGAAAATCACATCGCTGAAGGCTTAAAATCAGCAGTCTGGCCCGCGCGCATGCAGCGCCTCGGGCCAGGCAGCCTGTGGGCGCATGTGCCGGCCGATGCTGAACTCTGGCTCGACGGCGGCCACAACCCTTCCGCCGGCCGCGCCCTGGCGGCGGCCTTCTCCGACCTCAACGACCGCCACTCGCGGCCTCTGGTTCTGGTCTGGGGCATGCTCAACACCAAGGACGCAAGCAATTTCATCGGCGCCTTTGCCGGAATGGCGCAGCGGGTTGTGGCAATCACAATTCCAGACGAAGCCAACGCCGTGCCAGCAGAAACCCTGGCGGATGCCGCGAGGCGCAAGGGCCTCTCCGCTGAAACCGCATCATCGCTCAAAAGCGCATTGGAGCAGGCGTCACAGACAAAGCCCGCCCCCAGAATTCTGATCTGCGGCTCACTCTGCCTCGCAGGCCACGTGCTGGCGGCGCATGGACATGAAGAGATGACCAGAGTTCGGGACGCTGGCAGGCCGTAAAACCCTCACGATTCTAAAGACTCAACTATTGTGCTTGTTCTCTTGGGTATTCATCCCAAGTCCTGCCACGATAGTTGCGGCCGGCGGCTTTCTTGTTCGTGCCGCCCCATTGTTTGAAAAAGAATGCGGTGCCGTATTTCCCTGATTGCGCTTTGATTTCATCCACCCAAGCCTGCTCGATCGGTCGTGATCCGGGGCCTGACTCTCCCCCAATGATCGCCCAGTGAATGTCTGAGAGATCAACAGGGCCAACCGGCCCAAGAAGAGGTTCAAATGATACAAACCGGATCGTTGCAGGAACAGTTCTCAATATTGATACCCGCTCCGCATAGTGCTTGTTCTCAACGGATGTGCCCAGCCAGATATGCGGCGCTGCCTTGAGGCCAAGCGACTCGACGATCTGTCTCATGTTGTCGGGCCGCTTGGTGAGGATTTGGTAGACATGCCGGTCAGCCGCCAGCATTGTCTGCCAGACCTCCGCAATAAACGCCGGCGGCACGCCATCCTGAAACAGGTCAGACATGGAATTCACAAAAATCTTGCGCGGTTTTTTCCACTTCAACGGAATGTCGAGGGACTGGCGGATCAAATTGATCTTGCCCGTCCACACGGGCCTGCCGCCACTCTTGCGCGTGGTGCCGCGATAGGACGGATGATCCATGGCTTGCAGGCGTCCCGCCATCCGCATCGCATAGCAATTGGTGCATCCAGGAGAAACCATGGCGCATCCGGCAATCGGATTCCACGTTGCGTCGGTCCATTCGATGTCGCTCAAGCCCGCCATTTCTACTTCCGCCGCATAATGTCTCTTGCTACCCGGCCTGCCAATTCACGAGCTGGATTGCTCTGGTTGGAGCAAGCAAAGATCAGCGAATACCAGTGTCCGCCCTGTTTGCCCAGTGGCAACCAATCGTCCAGAACAATGCCTTTGAAGATGGTTTTCATCTTCTTTATCATGAACCGTGTGACTGCGTCGGCGGTTGCGATCTTGCGGCGTTGATCATCGCTTTGGTCAATCCAGTCGAGTTGTTCGGCAGGAGCCGTAAATGCCTCGTACCAACTATTGTCACCAAACAATTGGTTTAAGGAGTTTTCTGCTTCTTCGCGCACGGTGGCTTTGCTCGAAAGTTGCCGCACTACACCCAAACCGGCTGGGAACAAATACCAAAGATCACTGCCGGATGTCTCAGAAATTGCCCTGATTGTCGACCATTGCACTTGGTTGCCATAAGGATCGAGAAAGAATACCGTTCGATCATTGCTGGTAATTTCTTGTTGGCAGTAATCGTTCACCAATTGATTGGCATCGCCGGAGCGGATATGAATTCTTGGTGCCAGTTTTGGAAACTCATCCTTCAAATTGTTCAACTCGATCACGTGGGAACGCTTAACATCAGAAAAAAAGTAGCGGTCAAACGGCAATGGTATTTTGAGCGATTTTCTCGCCGAGCCCTCTATGACAGTTGCCAGATCTGCCATTCCTTCAAACAATGGCAAACTGTCGCCGTGCGGAATTTCACCAGTACCCGCGAAGGCGTCGAAATAATTAAGCCTGAACCTGTCCGGAAGCGCTCGCGTATAGAACGACAAGTAATCGGCTACGGTATTCAGTTTCTTGATTGTGGATTTGTTTCCAAAGGATCTTTGTGCCATCGATATGTCTCCAACGAGAACATATATAGAACAACTTTGTCTTGAAGGCAAGAGTTAAACTATTGTCGAATTACGGGAAAGAAAGTGAAGGATTGGGTCAATTCCAGACTTTCAGCCCTGGCACTCATTCAAGATTTGTCGGCCCGAACTGATAAACGGCTAAATCGACTGCTCGATCCAGCTTTGCAATTGGTTCTTCGGCGCTGCGCCCACCTTGGTGGCGGCGACCTGGCCGCCTTTGAAGACCATCAGTGTCGGGATGCCGCGGACGCCGTATTTGGAGGGGGTG
>JANOTU010000519.1:0-2578 GCA_031416515.1 Hyphomicrobiales bacterium | reverse complement strand
CTCCCGCGAAGGCGCGGGCCCCTCCCTCTCCCAAGGGAGAGGGAAAACGCGAATGCGGAATTTGTGATACGGCGACAAATCTGTTAGCTTGCCCTCATGTCCAGCACGAAGAAGAAATTTATGAGCTCAGTCTATCGCGAGGGCGAACCGGGCGTGAGTGGTGATCTGGAGAAGCTGTTGCTGGAAGGCCTGTCCTCCGGCGAACCACAGGAGGCGACCGCAGATTACTGGAATGAACTGATTTCAGAAACTGACGCCATTGTGGAGTCTGCCCGCAAACAAAAATTTGGCTCACAGGCGGAACTTGAAGACTTTCTTATGGATGGATTGAACTCTGGCAAACCGGAAGTGGTTGAAGAGTGGGACTGTGCTGATCTCCTTCGCGAGTTCAACGCGCGACACTCATGATCGACGACACCAAGGCCCGCCGCAACGCCGTGATCCTCGCAGTCGCGCAAGCGCTGTTTGGGGCGGCGACGACCATGCTGGTGGTCACCGCTGGGCTGGTGGGAACCCAGCTTTCCGAGGACCCTTCATGGGCCACACTGCCGATGTCGGCGATGATCATTGGCACAGCGCTCACCACGCTTCCCATCTCGCTGATGATGAAGCGAGTTGGCCGCAGGTTTGGTTTCATCGCCTGCTCGTTTGCCGGCGCCATTGGCGCCGCCTTGGGCGCCTTTGCCATCTATCAGCGAAGCTTCATGCTTTTCCTCGTGGGCGCTTTTCTCATTGGCATCTATCAGGCGTCTGCCTCCTATTACCGCTTTGCCGCAGCGGACCTCGCAAGCCCCGCCTTTCGTCCCAAGGCGATTTCCTGGGTGATGTCGGGCGGTATCGTGGCGGCGCTGTTCGGCTCGCTGCTGGTGATGGTCACAGTTGATTTGTTTGCGCCCGTCACCTTTGCCGGCACCTGGGCGGCGATGGCGCTGATTGCCTTGATCTCAACGCTCGTTCTCGCAACGCTCGATATTCCGATCACGGACGAAACCACACGCGGCCCCAGCCGCCCGCTAGCCGTCATCGCTGCCCAACCCCGCTACATCGTCGCCGCCAGCACGGGCATGCTCTCATATGGCGTGATGATGCTGGTGATGACGGCAACGCCGGTGGCGATGATCGCCTGCGGCTTCAGCGTCAATGACTCAAGCTGGGTCATCCAGTGGCATGCGCTCGCCATGTTCGTGCCAAGTTTTTTTACCGGGCATTTGATTACCCGCTTTGGCGCGGAGCGGATCGCCGCCTTAGGCATGGCCTGCCTGATCGGCGCTGTCGTTGCCGGGCTTATCGGGATCAATTTTTCCAACTTTGCTGTGGGGCTGGTGCTTCTCGGCCTGGGCTGGAATTTCGGTTTCATCGGCGGCACCACGCTGCTCACCGGAACCTATGAGCCTTCAGAGCGCAACAAGGCGCAGGGCCTCAACGACTTCCTGATTTTCGGCACAACAGCGCTCGCCTCCCTCGGTGCCGGCAAGCTCCTCGCCTGGTATGGCTGGAATGCGGTGAACGTCGCGGTATTCCCCATGGTGGGCGTGGCGCTGGCCATGATCGTCTGGCTGCTTACGCGCCCGCGCACTGTTGCAGCCTGATGCGCCTCAACGTCTTTCTCCAGCAAGCAGGTGTTGGCAGCCGCCGCGAAGCCGAGCGACTCATCGCAGAAATGCGCGTCAAGGTGAACGCTGTCACCGCTGCCGCCACTGTGCCCGTGGAAGATGGTGATGTCGTCACAGTGGATGACCGCGTGGTCGCCTCTGAGACCCGCCCGCTGCCGCGCCTCTTCATGCTCAACAAGCCCCTTGATATCCTCGTCACCCACCGCGACCACAAGGGCCGCCCCACCATCTTCGATCTCCCCGCCCTCAAGCCCCCGAAATGGAGTCCGGTGATGCCGCGCGTCATGAATGTGGGAAGGCTCGATGTGAACAGCGAGGGCCTTATCCTTCTTTCCTCCGATGGCCCGCTGGCGCAAGCCATGATGAGTCCGGAAACTGCACTGTCGCGGGTTTACCGGGTGCGGGTGCGTGGCAAGCTGACGCCAGAAAACATCGCCGCCCTGGCGGAGGGCGTTATCATCGACGGCGTCCACTACCGTGGCGCTGAATTTGTCGAAGAATATGAAAAGGGCGGCCGCAGCAACAGCTGGTACCGCGTGCGCCTCACCGAAGGCAAAAACCGCGAGATCCGCAAACTCATGGAACATTTCGGCTGCGTGGTGAACCGCCTGATCCGCGTGCAGTATGGGCCGTTCCAATTGAACGAACTCCCCTCCGGCACAATTCGGGAAGTGCCTCCTGCCGAGGTGCAGAGTTTTGTTGACTTTCTTGCTGCAAAGGGAGTTGTGCTGTAGGGCGGGCGTGATATACTCTCGATATTCGAGGAGGAAATTCGCATGTACACCAAGCAAGCGCTGCGGGAATTGGGCGTCACGGGCAGGGAGCTTTCCGCAGCCCAGTTGCGTGATCTTGATGAGCAAGGCTTTATTATTATCGAGAACCACTATTCAAAAGCTGAAGCCCGCGCCATGGCGGAGGAGTTTGACCGGCTGCTTGCTCAGGAAGGCGAGCAAGGGGGCCATGAG
>JANOTU010000518.1:0-3104 GCA_031416515.1 Hyphomicrobiales bacterium | reverse complement strand
CAACCGCCGTCAGCAGCAGCATGGCTGCGAGAGCGACAATCGCGAACCATTTGATGCTGTGCTGGCCATTGGGCAGCACAATAAACGCCGCCAGCAGCGGTCCCAGAGAAGAGCCGACATTGCCGCCAAGCTGAAACAACGACTGCGCGAAACCGGGCCGGACACCGGCCGCAAGGCGGGCCACGCGCGAAGATTCAGGATGAAACACCGCCGAGCCCAGGCCGATCAGCGCCACGGACAAGAGCACCGCCGCCAAACTCGCGGCATAGGAGAGAAGAACCAGCCCCGCCAGCGTGCAGCCCATGCCGATGGCCAGCGCATAGGGCAGGGGGCGCTTGTCCGTATAAAGCCCGATCAGGGGTTGCAGGATCGAGGCTGTGCCCTGAAACACCAAGGTGATGAGTCCAATCTGCCCGAAATCAAGCTTGAGGCCGTCCTTGAGCAACGGATAGACCGCCGGAATGAGCGATTGCATCAAATCATTGAGCAAATGCCCCATTGATACGGCCAGAATGATTGGCAGCACGGTGGTTTCGGCTGCGTGGCGCGCCGTCATGGGGCCCGCATCTTGCGTTGTCATGGTCACAGTCCACTGGTTGACGCCACTGTCTACCCCGGAGCATCATCAACCGCCAGCGCAACTTCGCATGGCAGGCATGGCCTGCCCGCGCAAGCCTCGCAACAAGCGCTGCTCGCCGGCCAGATTGATTTCGACATGCCGGGCGGGCTATCGCTCCCCATGCTTCGCCCCGAAAGCGGCGTCATACTTGAACTTGAAGGAGCCTGAGCCATGGCCGAAGTAAGCTTGCGCAATGTGACGAAGAAATTTGGCGATGTGGCCGTGATCAAGGGCGTTGATCTCGATATCGCCGACGGCGAGTTCTGCGTCTTTGTCGGCCCCTCGGGCTGCGGCAAGTCGACGTTGCTGCGGATGATCGCGGGGCTGGAGGACATCACCTCGGGCGAACTGAAAATCGGCGGCAATGACATGACCGCTGTTGGCCCCGCCGACCGCGGTGTCGCCATGGTGTTCCAGTCCTACGCGCTCTATCCGCACATGACGGTGGCCGCCAATATCGGCTTCGGCTTGCGCATGACCGGGCACTCGAGGACCGAGGTCGAAAAGCGCACGGCGGTGGCCGCCAACATGCTGCAGCTTGGCCCCCTCATGCAGCGCAAGCCTTCGCAGCTCTCCGGTGGCCAGCGCCAGCGCGTGGCCATTGGCCGCGCCATTGTGCGCGACCCAGAAGTGTTTCTCTTTGACGAGCCGCTGTCCAATCTCGACGCGGCCTTGCGCGTGCAGATGCGCATTGAGATCGGCAAGCTGCACCAGGACCTTGGCGCCACAATGATTTACGTCACTCATGATCAGGTGGAGGCCATGACCATGGCCGACAAGATCGTGGTGCTGAGCGCCGGGCTGATCGAGCAGGTGGGATCGCCGCTGGAGCTTTATCACCGCCCGCGCAACCTCTTCGTGGCGGGCTTCATCGGCTCGCCCAGGATGAATTTCATCAAGGCGACTGCAACGCCTGCGGCCGCCGATAAAATCCTTGTCACGCTCCCCGGCGGTGGTGTCCTGTTGCTGGACGAGCAGGGTGTGAAATTGCAGGCCAACCAGCCAGTGACCCTTGGTGTGCGCCCTGAGCATCTTGTTGTCGGCAGCAGCGACGCGCAACTCACCAGCACCTTGCGGCTGGCGGAATATCTGGGTTCTGAGACCATGTTCTACGCCAGCCTGGCCGATGGCAGCGATATCTCGGTGAAGGCCGATGGCCTCGCCAGGGCCGCCGCTGGTTCCGCGCTTGCCATCGGCATTCCCGCCAAGGCCTGTCATCTTTTCGATGAAAACGGCATGGCCCTGATCAATGGAGATTTGACCCGCTGATGCTTGGCGTTGCGGCTCATCGCAATTTCGCCGTCCCAGCCATCAAGGTTGACAGGTGGTGGTCGCGATTTTGGGCCTCCCGGAAGTGGTTTTATTTTTCGGGCATATGCGACACAGCTTTTCGCCAGCACATCGGTTGAATCGATCAGGGGCTTGGAATTGTCGCCGTTTTTCAGAACCAGTGGCACTTCCGTGCAGCCTGCGATCAGAATGTCCGCACCTTGCGCAATCAACTCTTCGCCCAAACTCCGCATTTCCGCACCTTCATGGTCACCGGACTTGATGCGGTAGATAATGTCCATGAATCGCGCCTGCGATGGCGCTGCAAGTTGCAACACCTCAATGCCATTGCGGGCAAAGGCCACATGATAGATTTGAGAATCAAGACTGCCTTGCGTTGCCAGCAACCCGACGCGCCGGACAAGAGGATGAGCCTGCAGCACTTCATTCACGACCTCATCGATGATGCTGACAAAGGGTTTGGTTGTCGCCGCGCGAATATCTTTCTCAAAAGCGTGCGCGGTGTTGCAGGCCATGACAATGAAATCCGCCCCCGCCCGCTCCAGTGCTCGCGCCATGTCGGCAAGCCAGGGGCCTGGCGAAACCCCGCGCCCGGCAATCGCCTCATTGCGGTTCGGCGTCTTTGGGTTGTTCTCAATGATCATATGGATATGGTCTTGATCAGACTTGGCGCGCGAATGTCTCAGCAGCTTGCCAAAAAAATCATGCGTCGCCTCGGGCCCCAGCCCGCCGATCACACCGACAACAAGTTCGCTTCCGTTGTTTACAGGTTCCATCCCAAGCCCATCCGCCGCCATGCGTTGAAAGCCAAACGTCTTATGCCAGTGTTCGCTGACAATAACCCTTCCTGCCCTTCCTCCCTTGGGGGGGAAGGTGGCGGAACGCCGATAGGCGCTGCGTCGGATGAGGGGGCGGTTCAGCGAGTTCTGCGCCCGCCGATACTGGCTGAACCGCCCCTCACCCGGCCCGCGACACCTCACGGGACGCGGGTCCACCTTCCCCCGCAAGGGGGGAGGATAAGGCCATGTCTTCTGGCCCTTGGTACTATATCAAAGACTCTTGCCGCAAGCGAACGCCACTGACATCAGCAATTCTAAATGCCCCTGCGCTACGGGTTTTTTCATGATTGAGGCTGATTCTGAAGTTCGGGGAGTCCGGGGGGTGGTTTTGAAGTGAGGATGGTCTGGAGGTGGGC
>JANOTU010000517.1:0-3806 GCA_031416515.1 Hyphomicrobiales bacterium | reverse complement strand
CCTTGCGCCAAGCCGCCGGCTCATCGCCCTGTGGGTGAGGATCGCCGGCGCCGCCGACGGCAGCATCATCGCCAGCATCATCGAAGACCACATGACCAACAGCAGAAGGAGATAGAACACTGTGCCTGGCACCGTGGCCATCAGGATATCGCCCGAAGCGAGCGTCAGCCACAAGCCAACCGCGGAAGCGAGCGCCAGAGCCACGAGGATAATCCAGCGCTCAGACGCCACTCAGGGCCTGTACGGAAACAACGACTTCAAGCCGGAGTGGCCCTTCTCCCAATTCCGTCATGCCAGCGAAAGCTGGCATCCAGCTCCTTTGAGGGGGCGGCATCGGCGCAAGCTGGACCCCAGCTTTCGCTGGGGTGACGAAACCGAGGTTGAGGTTTCCAGCAATTTGCGTCACTTGTTCTTTGACGGACCACTCACCGCACCAGGCCCTGTCCCGTCATATGGAGCTTGGCCAGATGGGCGTGCTTGTCGGCAGAGGAGAGCGCAATGGGGCCTGCGGAGGTGATCGTGCCGCTGGCATATTCGGCGTCGAGGTATTCAAATCCTTGGCGCAGCGACACCCTGGCGTGATGGGCATTGCCGGTCACCGGATTGCGGATCGCCTCGGTCTTGACCTCGACCACGCCGGGGACGCTGATGTGGCCATCGCAGCTGTCCAGGTCGGCGCTGTAGTCGATCTTCTTGAACATCGGTGGATGGATTGTGTCACACATTGATACGAACACCTGGAAGAACGTGGCCCCGGGCTCGGTGTCCTGGCCCGACATGATTTTGAGCAGCGCTTCGCGCTGTTCCGGCGTGGCGCGCTCATCGACGATGGGCTGAATTTCGCCATGTCCCAGATGGATGGGGCCGGGCCAGGCGGCAGTGGCCGCCACGCGCAGGCCGTCGAGCTTCACCTTGCCATAATGGCCTGTCTCAATCTCAATGCCAACCGCCGCGCGGCAATTGCCATTGGTGGGAGCCGCGTTGAACTGGCAGGGGCACCCATAATCGCAATTGCACGAGGCGATCTCGGAGCCGCGTATCATCCAGTCGGTGTGGGTCATGATGTTCTCCTTTCAGCGGATGACGCCTCCGCCATGATGGCGCAGGCGGTTGAACTGACCGTAACTGTCCTTGAGGGCAAAGGCAATGGCGCTGCTGGCGGTGGTGCTGGCGCTGCCGATTTCGGCGATGTCAAACTCGATGCCGCCGGGAATGTCGATGCGCACGCGGTGCTCACCGCCGGTGGCCGGACTCTTGATCGGGCGGCCGGCGCATTCCAAAACGCCTTGTATGCTGGCCCGGGCGGTGCGGGCCTCGATGTCCACATCAAACGCGATGGGCTTGAAAAGTGTTGGGTGATGCGTGTCGGACATGGCGTTGAACACCCACCAATGATTGGCGGCTTCTTCCGTCTCGCCGCCATGCACGATGGTATCAAGGGCCTGGCGCTGGGCGGGGCTGGCGCGCTCGTCGATGATCGCCTGCATGGCCCCCTTGCCCTCGAATATGGGGCCGGGCCAGGAATAGATCAGCGCGGCGCGCAGGCCGTCAAGTTTCGTTGGCCCGAAATGCCCGCGTTCGATTTCGAAGACCTCGATGCCGTGGCACGCGCCATGGGTGGGCAGACTCTCAAACTGGCACGGGCAGCCGTAGTCACAGTTACAGTTGCCAAACGACTTGCCTTCAATGAGCCAATCAATGCGGAGCATGAAGGGAGCATATCGGATTTGCGCTTTGCTGTCTCTAGTGGTTTGACGCAAGTTCCGCCCCATGGACGCCACAATTTTCTGCAACCCTGCGACTTGAGGTGCTTCATGCTTTTTACGCAAAGGCGGCTTTGGTTTGCGGTGAGGTGGATTTTCCCCGCCTTGGTGGTTGTTGTGCTGGGCGCGGCTTCAGCTGCGCCGCCGCAGCAGTCATTCACAGTCGCGCAACTCAGCATTGAACTTGGCTCCAAGAAATCCAGCAAGCACAAATGCCCCAAGAGCGACCCCGAGTGCCAGCAAGGCTGGAACAATGAGCGCGAGAGCGAGAAGCACAAAGAGAAGTCTTTGAAACGCCAGTTGCTGGAATTGGGAGTTGGTGAGGCAATTGACGGTGCCGCCCGGTCCACCAAGACAAAGAAAAAGGTAAAGAAGGGCGGCGCTAGCGCAACCACCGAGAAAAACAAAAAGGGTGGAAATAAAATCGCCAAGCCCGGCAAGAAGCCGGGCGGCGATCCGAAGGACAAGCCAGTTTTCGTGCCGCCGGAGTTTCCGGCGCTGGCGATGCAAGATTGCGAGGACTGCTACGAGCTGTGGGACAGCATCCTTTGGTACGAGTTCATCATTTCCGTGGACGCGCGCAAGCTGTTCGACAGAAGGCGGGACCTGGAAGACCGCAGGGCCGAAATGGAGGAGCTGCGCTCCAGGCTCGGCGGAGCCGGTTCAATAGACAAGGTGTACTATTCACAGGAGATCGAACGGCATTCCGAATATATTGAGGCGATCGAAAAGCTGAACGCGGAGCTTGAGCAGCTGATCGCGAAAGAGTGGGCGATCCTCCGTGAGCGGATGGATCAGTATGTGGAATGCGCCGGGCATTATTGCCCCATTCTGGTGAAAACCGAGCAGGTTGAGCTTGTCCCGGCAGGCCCTCCCGCGACAACTGAGCCTCCGCCAGCCGATCCCGCCCCGTCCGAGCCGCTGGCGAGCGGAACCACTTATGATTGGACCACCACGACGAAACTGGGGCTGGGGTATGAACCCAAATATGGCGGGTACACGCCCACGGAGCCAACAACCTATGGGCCGACAGTTCCCCGGTTGCGGCCTCCGGAGGGTGACCGAAAAGTCTGCGGTCCGGACGTGACACCCGCAGTCATCAAGACCCTCAAGAAGATCAGGGAAGATTTCAACGCCAGTCCCGAGAAGCAGACCGCCGCCTGCCGCTCGCTGATTGATCCGAGGACGGGCGGTGTTGCTTGGGACATTGACAAGCTGAGTCCGGCTGTTGCGGTGCCCCAGGTGAGAGAAAAGGAAAATCCATTCTCATACGAGAAGGAATATGACGCCTGGGTGCAGACGACGAGAAGGGCGGCATCAAATCCTGGAAGCAGCCCTGGTTCACCGGCGAAAGCCACATGTGCGCCATTCCGCGCAATGATCCTGTGTGCGCGCCGACCGTGGAGTTTTTCGGCATCTGCGAGCATGCGCAAGTGGTGAACTATGTGCAGTGGCGGTTCATGCTGGGCCTGTGCGGCGGAGCCTATCCCTATGTGGGGCCGCTGCTGCACAAGGCCTGGAATACAATCGAGTATGGCGGCAATGCTCCAAAGCAGGCTCAGGACAACATGTCCGAGGTGGCTGAGAAAATTCTGGACAAGCTGGAAGACGACGAGACCGATTTCTCTGACATCAAGGACGCCCTGGTGGATCTTGACTCCGGCTTGACCAAGGAAATCCGGCAGTGCGAGCTCAAATGCCTCATCAAGATCGACCGCGAGTTCGACTACAAATGGCTCGGCTTGAAGGAGGACCGGCCGGTCGAGACTCTCAGGCTCGACCGGGACCTCAACAAAATGGCGGAATCGGGAATGGACAAGCTGAAGGCGAAAGCGGAAGCGGCGGGATTTACGGCGGATTCTCTCAGGCCGAGCAATGTCCTCGACCAGATTCTGAAATCCCTGGGCGTGAATTGATGCGCTAACCCCGCCGGGGGTTTGCACCCCGCCCGCAATCGTGTATGACCTTTCGACGGCTCCGGGGGCTTGACTTCCGGGGCCGTTTCCGTGTCTGAAAGGATTATTTGATGGCGAATGTGGCGGT
>JANOTU010000516.1:0-11036 GCA_031416515.1 Hyphomicrobiales bacterium | reverse complement strand
CGCCAGGGTTGTTTTTTTCATCGTGAACTCCTGTTTGGTTGAATGCATGTGGTCAAGACGTTTCTGGGCCATAAGTTCCGTCGAAAATGTGTCGCCATCATGAAGATTTCTCAAACGACACCAGTTCGCGCATCAGACTTCCCAGTGTTTCCTTCGCGGACGCTTCCTGGGGGATTGGGCGGCAGACATCGCGGGCCGCAAGGCCAATGCGCGCCGTCATGATGCCGTTCACAGCGCCTTCGCCAAAGCGGGCCGAGAGGCGGCCAAGCAGGCCCTTGCCAACCATGTGCTGAATGAGATTGTCAGAGAGCGCAAGCCCCCCGGTCACCGCCAGATGGCTCAGCACCATGCGGGCCAGACGCAGCGTGGCAAGGGCTGAAGGGCGTCCGCCATAAAGTGTGGCAAGCTCGCGCAGCATGCGTAGATTCTGGGCCGCCACAAACAGCATGTCGAGGGCTGCCGCCGGTGTCACCGTGGTGAGCAAGGTCACACGCCTGGCGGCGCGCGCAATGATGCGGTGGGCGTCCTCATCGCGGGGGTCCACAAGATAGCGCTCGGCGAGCTTGATCCGGTCGCTTGGGTCCATGATGTCAGCTTCATGTTGCCAGAAGCTTTGCAGTCCCCATTGCGCGTCGTGGCGGTTGTGAAAAACCGAGGTGAGCGCGGCAATGGCGCGTTTGGCTGCATCCGCATCATCGCTGTTGAGCGCCAGCGCTGCATCCGCCTGAAGCCTGGTGATGCGGCTGAGCCGCGATAGGCTCCAGATTTCGCGCAGAATGATGGCAAACGCAGCCAACCCGGCAAGGCCCGCAATGCCAAGTGTGATCCAGCCAAGAGCGGCCGAGTGGGCAAAGAAGGCCTCGATCAGTCGCGTCGTCGCCAGCCCCGCCCACAGCGTGAGCAGGCTCACCAGCGACGCCAGCAGCACCGTGCCCCAGCGCCATGGGCCTGAGACCGGCGGCGGGGCAGGGGCCAGCACGGTGACTTCACGGAGTGGCTCCTCAAGGGGGAATTCAATGCCGGTGATGGCCCTGGGCTTGCGGCGAACCTCAATCATGCAAGGCGGTCTCCAATCAGAAATTCAAGAACACGGTCAAGGCGTATATGGGGAAGACTACCGTGTTTTTGCAGAGGCGGGCGAAAGCCTACGAATTCAAGATGGCCTGCAAGGCTGCCATCAAAGGCGTGGGCTGCGTCCCTGGGCAGATCGCCGGGGAAAATGGCAGCTTCCGTCTCGCCGTCAAAAAATGTCTCGCCGATCATCTGATGGTTTTCGGGCTGGCCCACGACGCAGTCGAGGCCCTGTACTGTGGCCTCGCGGGTGGCGCGAATGGCAGCGATGGCGGCAACACTGACGTTTGCCCCTGAATATTCAGCGCGCTTTGCTGCGGCTGCGGTGATGGCGCTGAGAATGGCCTCAAGCCGGTCATGGCTGGTGTGATGCAGCAAGTCAGCTTTGGTGACGGCAAACAGGATGCGTTCAATGCGGTGGCCGAACAGGCCCGTGAACAGCGAGTTCGAGCCTTGCCTGAAACAACTCAGGATCTGGGTAAGTGTCGACTGCAACGCCGTAACAGCGCTGGCTCCTTCATTGAGGGAATTCAGCACGTCAACGAGGACGATCTGCCGGTCGAGCCGGGCAAAGTGATCATAAAAGAACGGCTTTACCACCTTCTCGACATGGGCGCTGTAACGCAGCGCCATTTCCGCACTCTCCGGTCCATTCAGCGCCTCGAAGGGCAGCGGCGGGGCATTGCCGGGTCGGCCGCTCGCCAATGTCGCTGCCGACCATTCGGCATAACTCATCTGCATCATCGGCAGGTCGAGCAGCCATTCACCGGGGTAATCCACAATATCGACATGCAAGCGGCCCCGGCCCAGCCTGCGCGCCAGAAAACCGCGCGGGGTATATTCAATGGTCAGGCGCAATTGGCTGATGTGGCGCGTGCTCTGCGGCCAATGCCGGTCAGGCCCGGTGAGCGCTGCCAGATGCTCTTCATAGGCAAAGCGCGGCAGATCACCTGCGGGTTGAGGCTCGAGGTAAACCCGGCCAATGCGGCCTGCGCTCAAGGCTTCAAAGGCCGGCAGGCGGCCCCCGCGCAGCAGCGCATGCACCAGCGCTGTGATAAACACCGTTTTGCCCGCCCCCGACAGGCCCGTCACGCCGAGGCGCAAGGTTGGATTGGCAATGCTCCGCGCAAAATCCTTCAGGCCCGCACCCGCCAGCCTGCCGCCCTCAATGACATTGGAAAACCTCACCCCCCCAATGTGCTGCCGCTTGCCCCAGAAAACAAGCGCTCAGTCGCCCCCATCAACCATGATGTCCCTCGGCCTGATAAATTCGACAAGGGTGCCGGTGCCTTCTTCCGCAAGCGACCAATCGCTGGCTGGAAGTGTTATGACGGCAAGTGCCGCAGTGGGATATTTCTGTTCCAGCGCCTCACGCAAGGGCTTGTCGCCCACGCCCACAAGGCGCCTGGCCAGTTCCTGAAGAGCCGGATTGTGCGCCACAATCAGCGCCGATCCAGCATGTCCGCCCCGCAGCCGCAGCAGCTTCAGCAGATTGCCGCCATCGCCAAAGTCATAAAGCGCTTTGTCCATCACCAGCTGTGGTGCCGGATTAAGGTGTGGGCCCAAAAGCTCCCACGTTGCAACCGCGCGCCGGGCTGGCGAACACAGAACCAACTCCGGCAGAAGCTTCCGCTTGGCCATAAAGAGCCCCATGGCCAAGCCAGCGCGCTGCCCGCGCGGTGTCAGGCCGCGCTCAAAATCCGGCACGCCAGCCCCGGACCAATCAGACTTTGCATGGCGCAGCAGCATGAGAGTCAGCATGATCGACCATAACCCATATCATTGTGACGCCTTGGTGACTCCCGGTGATAAATCCGCTGGAAGTTTTGGGGGCGAAGTGTTACATGGACATTTCATATCATCAAGCGCAGCAACTGCGAGAAATCGACAGCATTTGACAGAGACAACAGATTTGGCCGCCTCGACCATGCGTTGGACGCAGCGGTTGGCGGCTTACCGCATTCCTGATAATCGCCAGGCCATCTACGAGATCATTGTGACAGCGCTGCCCTTTGCGGCGATGTGGACGCTGATGTGGGCGGCCTTGCAGGTCAGCGTCTGGCTGGCCCTGGCGCTCACCATTCCAGCGGCAGGCTTTTTGGTGCGGCTCTTCATGATCCAGCATGATTGTGGCCATGGCAGTTTGTTTTCCTCGCGCAGCGCCAATGACTGGGTGGGGCGGGTGATCGGCATTCTCACCTTCACACCGTATGATTTTTGGCGGCGCTCACATGCGCTGCATCATGCCAGTTCCGGCAATCTCGACCGGCGCGGCCACGGCGATATCGACACCCTCACAGTCACCGAATATCAGGCGCTCAGCGCTTGGGGGCGTCTCAGATACCGGGTTTACCGGCACCCCATTGTGATGTTTGGCATTGGCCCGGCCTATCTTTTTCTGCTGCACCAGCGACTGCCGGTGGGCGGAATGAGGGACGGTCGTATGCCCTGGGCTAGCACATTGTTGACCAATCTGGCGATTGGCGCAGTGGCAGCGCTGCTGATCTATTTTATCGGCTGGAAAGCGTTTGTTATCATTCAGGTGCCGATGGTCGCGCTTGCTGCATCCATCGGTGTGTGGCTATTTTACGTGCAGCACCAGTTCGAGACCACCACTTGGGAGCGTAGCCCTGATTGGCAACATGATGACGCAGCCCTGCATGGCAGTTCCTATTATGACCTGCCCAGGCCCTTGATGTGGATCACCGGCAATATCGGCGTGCATCACCTGCATCACCTTTCCAGCCGCATTCCCTTTTACCGCCTGCCCAACATCCTCAAAGCCTACCCTGAGCTTCGCCTAATCGGCCGCCTCACCATCATGGAGAGTCTCCGCTGTGTCAGGCTGACACTGTGGTGCGAAACCGAAAAGCGGCTGATCTCATTCAGGCAGATGCAAGCGCGGCTTAACCCGGCGAGCGCGTGAGCGAGGCGATGGAACCCCGGTCATTCCCGGACATGGCCGCGATCTTGCGGTCCTGATCCATGATGATGGTGCGGGCGCGAGCATCGGCGTCATCGTCCGCCAGTTCAAAGGCCGCGACCTTGCGGCGCGAGCTTTTGGTTCCGTCCTGGTAGACCACGTCAAACATGACGAAGCCTTCGGCGATCTTTGGTTTTTTCTTTCCCATCAGAGTTTGTCCTTGTCTGGCTGAATGTTGACACGGGCATCTTCTCCGGTTTCCGGCGTCACCTTCTTCTGGGATGACTTTTCTTCGCGGCGCTCCTGCTTTTCCAGGGCCTTGCGGGCCTTGGCGCGCGCACGGTTGTTGCGTTCCTGGTTGTAATTTGGCGGAAATGCCATGGCTTAACCTCTCATGTGATGGCGTCCCCTAGCAGCAATTATAGGCTTTACCAAGTCCTCTGCCGAATTAAGTCGCATTTGCGCAATAAAAGGCGCATAGTAATGTCATGAACCGCTCCCCGCATACAGGCGCGAGCAACCCCGCATGAAACAGCCCATTTTCGAAACAGGCCAATCTGTGCGCTTGCTCAAAGACATGAGGTCACTCAAGTCACCGCTTGAAGGCCTCTATACGATTGTCCGGCTCTTGCCGGAGGACGGCAATACCAGCCCGCGTTACCGCATCCGCCATGACGCTGAAGCATTTGAACGGGTTGTCAGCGAACATCAGCTCGCCGGCCCCAGAGAGGATATCCAATGATACTGTCCAAGAAGCATTCCGAGCCAAAACCCCATTTTGCCGAGGGTCACGCCTCCAGCAATTCGCTCAGAATCAAACGCGAAGCCCATGAGGAATCCCAAAAGGCCGCTGGCCTGTGGGGCGATATGTCGGTGGGCTATCTGGAACGCAATGGCGCGGCTTTTGTGCATTACTGGAAGACAGCCCTTCCTACCGAAGTCTTCAAGATCACGCTGAAAAAGCCCAAAGACATCACCAAGGCCGAGCATGAGATCCTGTGCGGCTGGCTCAAGGCCGGGCGCTATGAAGGTTTCAAGCAGACCATCTTCGCCTGGAACTTGAGCGACGACGAAGCCGCCCGCGTCAAGCTCAGCCTGATGGCAGAGCTTGCCGCCAAGGGCACCAAGGTCGTTAATCCGCAGGCGTGACACGGCCCCCCATCTTGTGGGAGAAGGCGTTTTTTCACGGTTCACGAAAGGATCATCCATGCGTCCCTCAGGGCGAAATCCGGATCAATTGCGCGCTGTCAGCTTTGAGCGCGGCTTCACCAAACATGCCGAGGGCAGCTGCATGGTGCGCTTTGGCGATACCCATGTTCTGTGCACAGCCTCATTGGAAGAGCGCGTGCCCCCGTGGATGAAAGGTCTGGGCAAGGGCTGGGTCACCGCTGAATACGGCATGCTCCCGCGCGCCACTGGCGAGCGCATGCGCCGCGAGGCATCACAGGGAAAGCAATCAGGCCGCACCCAGGAAATCCAGCGCCTGGTAGGGCGGTCGCTTCGCGCCGTGGTTGATCTTGTGGCGCTGGGCGAAAAACAGATCACGCTTGATTGCGATGTCAATCAGGCGGACGGCGGCACGCGCACCGCCGCCATAACGGGAAGCTGGATCGCCCTTCATGATTGCCTCAAATGGATGCAGGCCCGCTCCATGTTCAAGACCTGGCCGATGAAGGACCATGTGGCCGCCATCTCCTGCGGAATTCACAATGGACTGAGCGTCCTCGATCTCGATTACGCCGAGGATTCAACCGCCGGCACAGACGCCAATTTTGTCATGACAGGTGCGGGCGGCATCGTGGAAATTCAAGGTACAGCCGAAGCTGAACCCTTTTCCCATGACCAACTGCTGGAACTCATGGCGCTGGCCCGCAAGGGCATTGATGAGCTGGTCACCATGCAAAAAACCGCGATTGCATGACCCGCAAGCTGACTGGCGAGAAAGTTGTCATCGCGACCCACAACAAGGGCAAGCTGGAGGAGTTCGCCGAGCTTCTCAAGCCTTATGGTGTGACTTCGGTTGCCGCAAGCGCCCTTGGCCTCTCTGAGCCGGAAGAAACCGAAACCACATTCAAAGGCAACGCCCGCCTGAAAGCGCTGCACGCCAGCAAGGCCACCAAGCTCATCAGCATCGCCGATGATTCAGGCCTCTGCGTTGATGCGCTGAAGGGTGAGCCCGGTGTCTATACCGCCGACTGGGCAGGCCCCAGCCGCGATTGGTCCATGGCCATGCGTCTGGTTGAGGAAAAGCTCCATGCCGCCCAAGCAGTCACCGCCGAACAGCGTCATGCCGATTTCGTTTGCACCTTGTGTGTGATCTGGCCCGACGGCGAGGAGCGTTTTTATGAGGGCCGCGTTGATGGCCATCTGGTGTGGCCGCCGCGTGGACATTTTGGCCATGGCTATGACCCGGTCTTCGTGCCCGACGGCGAGAAAATGACCTTCGGCGAAATGACTCATGCCCGCAAGAACCACATCTCGCACCGGGCGCGGGCGCTGGAGAAACTGGTTCGTGACCTCTTCTGAATTCGGCATCTATGTGCATTGGCCCTTCTGCAAGGCCAAATGCCCCTATTGCGATTTCAATTCGCATGTGCGACATCATCTTATCGACGCGATGTCATATGCCCGGTCTTTGGCTGCAGAACTGCAATGGTTCGCAGAGCAAACGCCGGGCCGCGCCGTCAGCAGTATTTTTTTCGGTGGCGGCACCCCTTCGCTGATGCCGCCGCAAGCGGTCGCGCATATCCTCGACAAAATCGCCAGTCTTTGGGCGGTGTCTGAAAGTGTCGAGACAACATTGGAGGCCAATCCCACCAGTATTGAAGCGGAAAACTTTCGGGGCTACCGCGCTGCCGGTGTCAATCGCGTTTCCGTCGGTGTGCAGGCCCTCAACGATACTGATCTCAAAGCACTGGGCCGACAGCACACAGCCGAGGAAGCTTTGGCTGCCTTCCGCCTCGCTGCAAAGATATTCCCGCGTGTGTCATTCGATCTCATTTACGCAAGGCCCAGCCAGACCACCCACCAGTGGCGCGCTGAGCTCACCCAGGCGCTGGCCGAGCAACAGGGCCACATGTCGCTCTATCAGCTTACCATTGAACCCGGCACCGCCTACTTTGACCTTCATGCGAGAGGATCACTCGTCGTGCCGCCTGAAGACTGCGCCACTGATCTTTATGATCTAACCCAGGAACTCACCGCCAAGGCGGGCCTTGCCGCCTATGAGGTCTCCAACCATGCCGCGCTGTCCCAAGAATCGCGCCACAACACTCTTTACTGGCGCTACGGCGAATATGCCGGTGTCGGCCCCGGCGCTCACAGCCGCCTTGCAGCGGGCGAAAATCGCCGCGCCCTGATGGCCGAAAAGCACCCCGAGGCATGGGCCGCGCTGGTAGCGGAAAAAGGCACCGGTGTTACCGAGGACAGCCTCGTTGTCCCTGCTGAGCAGGCCTCGGAATATCTCCTCATGGGCCTGCGCATGTGGGATGGTATCGACCTCGACCGCTACGAGCGCTTGGCCGGTCGCCCCATGGACCCAAACAAGATTGCAGGCCTCAAATCCCTGGGACTGATCAAACGCCAAGGCGCCAACCTGCGCGCCACCCCCGAAGGCCGCAGACTGCTCAACGCCCTGATCACCGAACTGGCCCATTAACAGCTGGCATCTCTTGGAGCGCCGGACGGTCCATTGAATTCACCCGTCATGCCAGCCAAAGCTGGACCTCAGCTTTCGCTGGGGTGACGGTGGGATGGAGATTCAATCCAACTGACTATCCAATCCTCTAATAAGGGCTGGGCGCTTGTGGTTGCTGCGAGGGCGGGGCTGGTTGTTGCTGCGGGGGGTCGTCGGTCAGAATGTCCTTGACCTTGCCGCCGCCGCATCCGGCGAGCGTCAGGGCAACGCTGAGCAGAGCCGCATTCCCAAAGCGCGCTGCCCGCGCTAGCATGCGCCGATGCCCCAAACTGAAATCTCCCAAATCCCGCCCCTTCGCCGCTATAACATAGGTGCTGCGCAGTTCGAGGCCCAAACACTGAGCCCCGGCCTGCATCTGGTGGCCACACCCATCGGCAATCTGGGCGATATCACGGTGCGGGCGCTGGCAACGCTGGCTGCCGCCGACACCATTCTTTGCGAAGACACACGCACCACGGCAAAACTCCTCACCCGCTACGCCATCAAAACCAGGCTCTCGCCCTATCACGAGCACAATGCGGCAAAGGTGAGGCCCCATATCCTTGAACGCCTCGCCAGAGGTGCCGCCATCGCCCTGGTCAGCGATGCCGGTATGCCGCTGATATCGGATCCGGGTTACCGGTTGGTGTCTGAAGCCGTGTCCCAGGCGATTCCAGTCACCGCCTGCCCAGGCCCCTCAGCCGTGCTCACCGGACTAGCACTCTCAGGCTTGCCAACGGACCGCTTTGCCTATTTCGGCTTCCTCCCCGCCAAGGCCGGCGAGCGCAAGCGCCTTTACGCGGAACTCACATCCCTTCCCATGACGCTTATTTTCTTTGAAAGCCCGCACCGCATTCTGGGCACTCTGGGCGAGATGGCGGAGGGGCTTCCCGGCCGCAGTTTTGCCATGACCCGCGAACTCACCAAGCTGCATGAAGAGGTGCTGCGCGGCAGCCCCGCTGAAATCGCCGCCATTCTCGGAAGCCGCGAATCGGTGAAGGGCGAGATCACCCTCATTGCGAGTCCGCCAAGCGCCACAGTCACCGCGGCCACCGATGCTGATATTCTTGCGAACCTCGCCACCATGCCCGCGGCACGAGCCGCAGCTGATATTGCCAAGCGCTTCAATGTCGCCAAGAAAGATATTTATGCCCGCATTCTCGCCCTCAAAGACCATGACTGACCGCCGCCGCGCCGAGCGCTCCGGCCACTGGGCAGAGTTCGCCGCTCTGTGGGCCTTGCGTCTCAAGGGTTACCGCCTGCTGGCGCGGCGTTACAAATCGCCAATGGGGGAGATTGACCTCATCATGCGCAAAGGCAAGACCACGGCCTTCATCGAAGTCAAAGCCCGCGCCAGCCTAGATGCCGCAGTGGAGGCCGTCACCAGCCATCAATCCCGCCGCATTGCTGCTGCGGCCCGAAGCTGGATGGGCCGCGACAGCATTGCCGCCAGCCAATTTTGCCGTTTTGACATCGTCGCCGTCTGCCCCTACCAGTGGCCGCGCCATATCGAAAATGCCTTTTACGGAGACGTTTGAGCCTTGAAAATCGCCGTCCAGATGGACCCCATCGAACAGATCAACATCAAGGGTGATTCGACCTTCGCCCTGATGCTGGAAGCGCAGGCGCGGGAGTTTGGATTGTTTTATTACCAGACCAAAACCCTGGCGCTGGGCGCTGGCTCGCTCTCTGCCACCGGCCATGATGTTACGGTGCGCGATGAACCGGGGCATCATTTTACACTGGGCGAAGAGACCCGGATTGATCTCTCCTGCATGGACGTGGTGCTCATGCGCCAGGATCCGCCCTTCGACATGGGCTACATCACGGCGACACATCTCCTCGAAGCCGTTCACCCCAAGACGCTTGTGGTCAATGATCCAGCAGAAGTGCGCAACGCGCCGGAAAAACTCTTCGTGCTGCGCTACCGCCAGTTCATGCCGGAAACCCTGATCACCCGGGACATCGCCGAAATCGCCGCCTTCCGCCGCGCCCATGGCGATATTATTTTGAAACCGCTCTACGGCAATGGCGGCGCTGGCGTGTTTCGCTTGGGCGAAGGCGACCAGAATTTCTCTTCCCTGCTGGAGCTTTTCACCCAGGCCTTCCGCGAACCCTTCATCGCCCAGCGCTATCTCCCGGAGGTGCGCCAGGGCGATAAACGCATCATCCTTGTAGATGGCAAATTCGCCGGCGCCATCAACCGTGTGCCCGCCGCCAATGAAAGCCGCTCCAACATGCATGTGGGCGGGCGGCCAGAGCCCACCACGCTCACCAAACGCGAGCACGAAATCTGCGAGGCGATCGGCCCCGATCTCAAGGCGCGGGGACTAATTTTTGTCGGCATTGATGTGATTGGTGACTGCCTTACCGAGATCAACGTGACATCGCCCACCGGCATACGCGAAGTCAAACGCTTCGGCGGCGCGGACATTGCCGCGTTGATCTGGAATGCCATCGAGATGCGAAAGTAAAAAAAGGGAAAAGATGCAAGCTGCCTCAAGATTTAATCAACTGTTCGCCGCATTGGCAGTCGTCGCCATCAGCCAGATTGCGCCAGCAACCGCCCAGGAAACCACGGCTTTTGGCAACTGGCAGGTGAACTGCGCGGCCTCTCAAGAGGGTGCCGCCAAAGCCTGCTCGGCGGGCCAGGCCGTTGTCACCGCTGACAAAAAAGAACTCTTGTTTGGGTGGCAGTGGGCCTTCAATGCCAAGAACGCGCTGGTCGCAACCTTGCGGACCAGGCCCGGCCTGCAGCAGGACAAGGGCATTCTGATCCAGTTCAAGCCCAAGGAGCCGTCGGTGATCCTGTTCCGCGAGTGCAATGCAGAATTCTGCGAAACCGCATTCCAGGTCACCCGCGACCAACTCGCCGATGTGCTCGGCGCCAGCGACATCAAGCTGGCGATATTTCCTGTTGAGGGCAAGCCCATCAGCATCAAGCTCCCAACCAAGGGCCTCAAGGAAGCGCTGCAAGCTTTGAAGGCGAAATAACGCCCCGGAAGTAAACCAGGATCTCAAAACGGTGCAAGTTTTTACCCAACGATTGTCATCCCGGCGAAAGCCGGGACCCACTTTTCAGCGTGACGGAGCTTTAACATCTAAGACCAGTTCCGGTCGAACCGTGGGTCCCGGCTTTCGCCGGGATGAGTGCGTCCGTAATGTTGTTTTGACAGGGAGGTGAAAGTCCATCCGATGTAGATGTCACACTACATGTAGTCGTAGGGTAACTGCATCCGCCGCGAGGCGGGGTGGAGAGCAACCTGAGGCGAATGAATAGCCCGTAGGATAACGAACCCGTTTCGGCAGCATACGACGGCGAGCCTGCTCATCCGTGGTGAAGCCTGGTCTGCTTGAGGACTTACA
>JANOTU010000515.1:0-8143 GCA_031416515.1 Hyphomicrobiales bacterium | reverse complement strand
CCTCGCTTGAATGGAAGCGGGAAGACTTGGACTGGTTTTCCCGCAGCGATCGCATCTGCGATCATTGAGAGACTGTCCATCGTGACAATGGAGCGGTCCGCAAATGCCAGATAGCCCATCAACGGATTCCTGTCTTCATTTCCATCCCAAAGGTGGGCAACATGTGGCACAGTGATTTGCTCCATCAGCTTGTTTGTCGGCTCGTCTCCGGTCCTATAACTTGTAGCAATCATAAGGGATCCACCGCTGTCTTCAGCCAATCGGTTTATTTTCGCGCCGAGTTCGGCGGCTATTGCATTGCTCCAACCAAGTTGATTTGTCCTACCCCCGACAAGAACGGCAATTCGTGGTCGCGGCAAATGAGCCAGTAAAGGGTTGAATTCGCGGGAGGCAGCCGACAAACTTGCGTCTGTAACCAGACAAAACGGGAGATCAATCAAAATCGCAGAGCGATATGCGATAGTGCTGTATTGTCTGGGGGTTATCGTTAAATCAGGTTTGACAGAAAATGGCCAACCTCTCACGGGTCTTCCAATCTTTACCAATTTCAATGTACCTTGCGACCAGCGTTTTAGCTTCAAGCCCGCGGCAGTAGCAACCCGGTCGACCACGATGAGTAAACTGGGGCGTAGGCTCGGGGCAAGTTGTCTGTACTCTTCAAGTAGAGTTGTCCCGTCTGACAAGAGTCGCTTCATTTCATATGGTACTCCGGTCAATCTTGCCAACCCTTCAGCTTGATTCCTGTCACCAATCCTGTCAAACCAGATAACCCAAATTTTTGGTCGTTGTGACATTGAGCCGATTCTCCTAATTGGAGTCCAAAGGGAATATCATTTCGAGTAGGCCGCCTCAAGCGCATGCCATTTGCGCCAAGTTGTGTTGGATGTTCAGGGCTCAGAGAGATTTACATATTTGGCTGCTTCAGGGAGCGCGTGTCGGCGACAACGCGCAAGTCCGTGAACTGGGAAATATGCTGGGTGAAAACAGCAAGATCAAACATTTGGATTTCAATATGTTGAGAATTCTGCCGGGATGGTGTCTTGGAGCCAGCCTGCGCAGTCTCACGCTTCAATCGCGACTGGCAGTCGTTCCTCCGTGGCCTGACCTGGTGATTGGTGCAGGAAAGCGAGCGGCACCCGTTGCCCGTTTCATCAAGAATTCATCTGAGGGCCACACCCGTATTGTCCATATAGGTCGCCCACGTGCGCGTCTTGCTGATTTTGATTTGGTTATCACCACCCCTCAATATGGTTTGCCGGCGTTACCCAACTTGATTGAGATACCTTTGCCGCTGTCAAATGCGGACGCCGCTACGGTTGAAGAGACTGCTTATTGGCAAGGCATGTGGAAAGACTTGCCCCGACCATGGATCGTTGTCGCCATAGGAGCCGCCAAATTTCCATTGTTGTTTTCTGCAAAAACTTGCAAGTTGCTCGCAATGCAGCTTGAGGCCATGGCAGGTTGTTTGGGAGGCACACTGATTGTCATTGGGTCTCCACGAACAGATGCTCAAACTATAATGACGTTGCAAGTTTGCCTCTCTCGGCCTTTCCGAATCTATGGTTGGCGGAAAGGCGAACATAATCCCTATCGAGCCGCTTTAACTTTAGCTGATCAACTCGTCGTCACTTCCGATAGTGCGTCCATGATGAGTGAGGCTCTGAGTACAGGAAAGCCCGTCCATGTATTTGAGCTTCCTGTATCGCGTTGGTTTATTTCTTGGAGCGCGAGCAGCGGCATAGCCAGTTATTTGGTCAGAAACGGTCTATTGCAGCCGCCTCGAAATGTTTCGCTGATAAGTCAAAGGCTCCTTAGGGAAGGACATGCAAACGTTGTTGGCGATTTTCATGCCAATTCAAAACCCGCAATAAATTACCGTGATGTTGTGTTGGCGCGAATTTCAGAACTTTTGCATCGCGCGCGCTAGCAGCCTGTCGGACTTAGCGCCATAACTGCGCGTCGACGGATGATTCCTGCCGAATATCTGAATTCCACTCAACTTTCCCCTGGCTTTCCCGGTGTATTGCCGATATAATCAGTACACTGATTTGTTCTGCATGAAAGACGGGTTTCCAATGAGCAATTTCCGCCCCAGCGACCGCCAGACCGGATACCTCCTGCCGCCTTCGCTTGATGACTGGCTTCCCGAGAAGCATCTGGCGCGGTTTGTGGTCGAGGTTATCGAGGGGCTGGACCTGGGCTCAATGAGCCAAAGCTACCGGGGCACAGGCTCTGCGGCGTATCTGCCGCGCATTCTGCTTGGCATTCTGGTCTATGGCTATGCCACGGGGGTGTTTTCCAGCCGCAAGCTGGAGCGCGCGACCTATGACTCGGTGGCATTCCGCTTCATCGCGGCCAACGAGCACCCCGACCACGACACCATTGCCACGTTCCGGCGGCGCTTTCTGAAGGATATCGAGGCGCTGTTCGTCAAGGTGCTGTTGCTGGCGCGCGAGATGGGCGTCCTGAAGATGGGGACGATTGGACTTGATGGCACCAAGATCCACGCCAACGCCAGCCGCCACAGCGCCTTGTCCTATGAGCATGCGGGCAAGATCGAAGCGCAGCTCAAGGCTGAGGTGGCTCAACTCATGGCCATGGCCGAGGCGGCTGATACGGCCAATGTGCCCGATGGCATGTCGGTTCCTGAGGAACTGGCACGGCGCGAGGACCGGTTACAACAGCTGGCAATTGCACGCGAAAAGATCGAAGCTCGGGCCAAGGAGCGCTTTGAGCGCGAGTCCGCCGAACACGCGGCCAAGATCGCGGCCCGCGAGGAAAAGACCGCAATCACCGGCAAGAAGCCCGGAGGCAAGCCGCCGGCCCCTCCGGTTGAAGGTGCGCGGCCCACCGATCAGATCAATCTCACTGATGAGGAATCGCGCATCATGAAGGTGCCGGGTGGCGGCTTCGACCAGTGCTACAATGCCCAGGCCGCAGTGGCCACGGAAAGCCTGCTGGTCATCGCAGTTGATGTATCACAGGCCCCCAACGACAAGCAGCAGCTTGTGCCGGTGCTGGCCAAAGTCACAGCGCTGCCAGCCGAGTTGGGCAAGCCCGAAACCATGCTGGCCGATACCGGCTATTTCAGCGCCACCAATGTGGCCGCTTGTCACGAAGCCAAGATCAGCCCGCTGATCGCCATGGGAAGAGAGCCGCATCACCAGGCGCTGGCGCAACGCTTTGCCGAAGCCCCGTCCGCCCCCGTGAACCCAACCCAGGTCGAGGCCATGGCGCACCGCCTGAAGACACCCGAGGGCAAGAAGCTCTACGGCCTCCGCAAGCAGACGCCCGAACCGGTGTTCGGCATCATCAAATCGGTGCTCGGATTCCGTCAATTCTCACTTCGTGGCCTCGACAAAGTGCGCGGCGAATGGAGTCTCGTGACCATGGCATGGAATCTCAAGCGGATGTTCACCCTCAGCCTCGCCGAACCGGCGGGGTGAGGCGGAAAAGGCACCTATCCCGGGCCGAAGCAGAGCCCGGAAGGTGCTACAGAGAACAAAACCGGTTGAAACCAGCTTGCAGAAACCCATTTGAGCGCCAAATAATGGCGGGAATAGCCAACCCCACGCCGATGCGGGTTTGTGTCCGACAGGCTGCTAGGCAACAACGGCTCTCAGCTCTTTGGCTTGGTCAACCGACCTGGCCGAAGGACTGAGGCCAAAATCGTTCCACGCAGTTGATGCCTCCAACGATGCAATACTGGCCGACGTTGCTGCCGGCGCGCCGATGAAACGTCTCTACTGTGCAGGCTATCAGTGATCTGTTGGGCTGGACATGATGCCAAGGGCTCACCCCTCCCCAAAAGGGGGAGGGGAACTGAGCAACAGATAAAGAGTCTATTTTAATGGCCACCAGCATCATGTATTGCGCTGTTTTGATCGACAGTGAGAGAACTTGGACGCCAATGCGGGAACCCATCTAATGTCCGAAAATACCTCGCGCTTTTCGCTCGGCAGTCTCCTGCGCCGGCCTGAAACAGGGTCGTTCCTTGGCCTGGCTTTCGTCGTCGCATTTTTCACGCTGTTTGGCGGCACGAATTTTGCCTCCGCCACCGGCGCTGCCAGCTGGCTGAATGTCGCGGCATCGCTTGGCATTATAGCGCTTCCCATTGGCCTGCTGATGATCGCAGGCGAACTCGATATCTCGATTGGCTCATTGATCCCCGCAGGCTCCATGACCATCGCCATCATTTCCGGGCATTTTCAAATGCCGATCCTGCTCGGCATCGTTGCGGCCCTGGCGCTCGGAGCCGCTGTTGGATTGATCAACGGCGTGCTGGTTGTCCGCACCGCGGTGCCGTCATTCATCGTCACCCTGGGCACGTTGTTCGCGGTGGCTGGCCTGGTGCTGGGACTGTCTGTCATTCTGACCGGCACCACCAGTGTGGCGCTCAAGGCCGGGCCGGAAGCCAAATGGCTCCTCGGCCATTTCATGGGCGGCATCTATCAGGTCACGATCCTCTGGTGGATTGGCATCACGGTTATTTTCGGGTTCATCTTGCACTATACGCGCTATGGCAACTGGATCTTCGCCATGGGCGGCGACAAGGTGAGTGCCCGCAACGCTGGCATCCCCACCGAGCGCATGACCATCCTGCTGTTCATGGCAAGTGGCGTTTGCGCCACGTTTGTCGGCCTCTCGCAGGCGATTCTCTATAACAGCGCCCAGGTGTCCGCCGGGCAATCCTATATTTTCAACGCCATCATTTCGGTTGTGGTGGGCGGTGTGCTGCTCACCGGCGGCTATGGCTCGGTGTTTGGCATTGTGCTTGGCACCTTGACCTTCGCCGTCGTCAACCAGGGAATTTACTTCACGGCCTTTGATGCGAACTGGGCCAGCTTGATCATTGGCATCATGTTGCTCCTGGCGGTGCTGATGAACAATACCTTCCGCCAGTTGGCGTTGTCATATGCGCCTGCGAAAGGCAACGCCCCAAAATGACACCGCCCCTGCTGAAGCTTGCCAACGTCAACAAGTCATTCGGCCCCATTGATGTGCTCCATGATATTTCGCTTGAGGTGAAGGCCGGAGAAATCCTGTGCCTGCTGGGCGACAATGGCGCGGGAAAATCGACCCTCATCAAGATACTCTCAGGCGTCTTTGGCTTGAGCTCCGGCATTGTGGAGCTGGAGGGCAAACCGGTTCACTTCAAAAGCCCGCGTGACGCCAGCAACAGCGGCATTGCCACCGTGCATCAATTTGGCGGCACGTTTCCGCTGATGAGCATTGGCCGCTCGTTCTTCGTGGGCGAAGAGCCGACGAAGGGCTGGGGCATTTTCAAGCGCTTCGACCGCGACCGCGCCAACGACATTGCGGTGAGGGCGGTGCGCGAGCTTGGCATCACCCGCATCACCGATGGCGACCGGCTGGTCGGTGGTCTTTCTGGCGGCGAGCGCCAGGCGCTGGCCATTGCCCGCGCCGTTCACTTCGGCGCCAAGGTGCTGATCCTCGATGAGCCGACCGCAGCGCTTGGCGTCAAGGAGGCGGCGCATGTTCTGCGCATTGTCCTGCAGGCGCGCCAGAAGGGCATCGCCGTCATCTTCATCACCCACAATGTCATTCATGCGTTGACCGTTGGCGACCACTTCGCCGTGCTCATCAAAGGCGCGAAGGCGGCAGATTTTCGCAAGGGCGAGAAATCCCGCGAGGAGATCACCGACCTGATGGCGGGCGGCGAGCACATGGCCGAGCTCGAAGCCGAGATCCAAAGCTATATGGCCACGCATGACGGCCATCCGCCGCAGGTCGGCGGTTGAACCACTCAACTATCCGCGGAGACGAGACATGGACGACTTGCAATATGGCGCACGCAACAAACGGGGTGATTTCTCGCCAAAAGACCCGCTGCAAATAGCCCCGTTTTTTGCGTTTCCACCAAGCCCAATGAAAATTCTGAAATGGCTGCCGGGTTATTTCCTGCCCTGGAACGTGGCGTTCATGGTCTTGGCCGCCGTCTTCTGGTTCTGGCTCACGCCGGACACCGCGACCATGAAAACGCTTTCACCGGGCTGGATCATCTATCTCCTCGCCCGCAACAGCTTGCTGGTGCTGGTCATCTATGGCGCGCTCGAATTGCGGCTTTACATGCAACGCGCGCAAGGCACGCACTTCAAATACAACGGCAAGTTTCCGGCGGACCAGCCCAGCGACGTGTTCATGTTCAAGAGCCAGAACATCGACAACATCATCCGGACATTCGCCACCGGTGTGCCGATCTGGACGGCCTATGAAGTGTTCGGCCTGTGGAGTTTTGCCAATGGCTGGGGCCCGTGGACGACATTCGCCGACCACCCGTTATGGCTGGTGGTCTTTGCGCTGGTGCTGCCGATCTACCATGAGGTGCATTTCTACTGCGTCCACCGGCTGATCCATGTGCCGATCCTCTACAAATACATTCATTCCGTGCATCACAATTCGGTCAATCCCAGCCCGTGGTCGAGCCTCTCCATGCACCCCGTCGAGCATCTGCTCTATTGGTCGGACTCGCTGATCCATCTGATCCTGCCGTCGCACCCCTTGCTGCTTCTTTACAATTTGCAGATCACCGGCACCGGCGCGGTTGTGGGCCACGTGGGCTTCGACAAGATTGAAGCGGGCGAGGACAGCGCCGTGGATACCCATGCCTATGCCCATTATCTGCACCACAAGTATTTCGAGGTGAACTACGCCGACGGCACAACGGCGCTCGATAAGCTGTTCGGCACCTGGCACGATGGCAGCAAAGAGGCCCAGGCCCAGATGGAAGCGCGCTACGAACGAAAAGTCGCAAAGGTAAACCAGAAATGACAATACGTGTAGGCTTGATTGGCGCTGGCATCATGGGGGCCGATCACGCCAGAATACTGGCGCGTGAGCTTGGCCATGTCACCCTGCAATATGTCTGTGACGCCGATGCGGCGCGGGCAAGAAAAGTGGCCGACGACACCGGGGCGCTGCATGTGACGACCGACCCCTATGCGGTCATTGCCGACAGTGCCGTTGACGCCGTGTTGATCGCCAGTCCCGACCACACCCATGCAGCCCTGTCAAAAGCCTGTGTTGAAGCGGCCAAGCCCGTGCTGTGCGAAAAACCGTTGTCGCAAGTGTCAAAAGAGTGCCTTGATGTCATCGCCGCTGAAGTGAAGGCGGGCAAGCGCCTGGTGCAGATCGGCTTCATGCGCCGCTTTGACCCGGCCTATGTGGAGATGAAGCAACTTCTGAAAAAAGGCGCCATCGGGCCTGCCCTGATGATGCATAATTTCCACCGCAATGTCTCCGCGCCGTCTAATTTCACCGGCCAGATGGCGATCACCAATTCAGCGCCGCATGAATTTGATATCGCCCGCTTCGTGCTGGATACAGACTATGAATCAATCTCCGTGTTCCGCCCGGCCTTGGCTGATCCCGCCAAGACCGGAGCGCCGGTGTTCATGGTGCTGAAGACGGTCGCTGGCCAATTGGTCAATGTCGAAATCAACAACAACGCCGCCTATGGTTATGACGTGCGCGGCGAACTGGTGGGCGAAAAAGGCTCGGTCACCTTGCGCTCGCCCATCGCCAGCGAGCTGCATGTGAACCTGCAAACGGTCACAACCTACCCAGAAGACTGGCGCCCCAGATTCGCCGAAGCCTACCGCCTGCAAAACAGCGCCTGGCTGAATTCCATCGCCACAGGCAAACCCGCCGGCGCCAGCGCCTGGGACGGCTACGCCGCCACCCTGATCGCCGAAGCCGGCGTCCAGTCCCTCGAAAAAAACGCTCCCGTCTCAGTCGCTCCCATTCTGAAACCAGAGCTCTACCGGGACCACCCCTGAAGCCCGCCACGCCACGGTTCACCCGGCAGCCGCTCAATGAGTGCCGCCTGAACTTGTGCCGCAGCCTGTGCCACATGGTGTACAACCTGCTGTCAAGTGATGCGGCATACCGGCAGCCAACATGACGGGTCGGTCTCCCTCCCCCCTGCGGGGAGGGATTAAGGGTGGGGGTCGCTCCGAACCATGACGTCCTACAAACCCCGTCACAATTGCCCATGACCGGAGCGACCCCCACCCCGGCCCTCCCCACAGGGGGGGAGGGGGAAGATGGTTACTTTGCACAAGACAAAACAGCCCCTGCATCAAGCCGCCTTGGCTGCGTGGATGCAGGCCATGATGGCTTG
>JANOTU010000514.1:0-1973 GCA_031416515.1 Hyphomicrobiales bacterium | reverse complement strand
CCCTCATCCGCCCTTCGGGCACCTTCTCCCATGGCAAGGGCCACGGGAGAAGGCGATTCATGGGCCAGACCGGTCTTTGTCATCTATGCCTTCTCCCGTTCGCCTTCGAATGGGAGAAGGTGCCCAAAGGGCGGATGAGGGCCCTTTGCATCACTCCTTGACATCCTTGCCGCCGACCTGAAACCTGAGCAGCGCCTCCCAATCGGTGAACAGGTCATCGTAGAATATCAGCCGCTGGTCGGCGTAGTCGTCGGGGACGTAGTTTCCGGTGCGTTTCTTTTGCAGCCAGTTGTCGCCCTTGCTCAGGCCGCCTGCCGCAGGCTCGACGTTGACATAGTCGGGCCTGGCCGAGGCCCAGTAGTAGCAGGAGCATTCGCGGTAATCATTCTGCCACGGCGAGCACAGGCCTTGGGTGAGTTCGCCCGCTTCCGCCAGGGCGCTGGCGATGACGGCGGTGTTGTCCTCGAAGAAATGCCGCACCTTGAATTTGAGCGCCACATAGTTTTTGGGCTTCTCGACGCAGGCAAGATGCTGTTCAGATTTTTCCTTGCTGAAATGGCATGCAACTGATTTCCCCTGATAGCCGCTCAAGATCCGCGCCAGCGCATTCGACCATTCCAGGGGAGCGAGACCATTGGGGTTTTCATCCGTGGTCAGAATGATTTCGCCTTGCGGATCAGACGTGGCCGGGCCTTTGATGAAATTTGTGGTGAGCACAAGAGTTCCATCCGGCAATTTGATGCGGAGCAGGCGGTGGCCTTTGAGGTGCTTGTGGCCAGCTTCAGCATCCACCACCAGATTGTCGTATTCGCGGAGTGTCACCCCTTCAAACATGCGCCGCCAGGCGGCGCGGAAATCAACTTCGAGGCCAGGACAGCAATTGGCAACCGAGGTGACAGGCCGCGAACTGATGGGATTGCCCGCCGCTTGATAATGAATCTGCGCTGTGAGATTTCGCGGGGTCAGCTGGCCAGCGCCGATCTCCGGGGCTGTCGATTTCGTCACCAACGAATCCTCCACCGCCTTGCGGATGGTGTCGATCTGCCGGTGGGTAAGGGCGAGATAGCTGTTGTCAGCGCCGCACATCAGCGCTGGCATTTTGCGGCGGCCCCGATCGGTGAAGTCGGAGACCTCATCAGGCCTCCTGAGCAGGCGGAGGAACCACGGCGCGGCCCCGCCGCGCAGGGCCGCATAGACCTGTTGATGCAGCGCCATGATGGCGAGCGTGTCAACGCTTTCCGGCGACATGATGGGGCGAAGCGCGCGCTCGGTGTCGGCGGCCTCTTCTTCCGGCATGGAATCCAGCAAGAGCGCCGAACGGCCCTTGAAGCTGTTGCCGTTCATGACCGACACATTCATGAAGCGCACGGTCTCAAAGGCGCGGCGCACAATGTCTTCAGCCCGGGCCCGCGTGACCTCGGGAGCTTCAGTGCTGGAAACCTGGGGGCCGTGGATGACCTGTTCCAGATCATCAGCGAGGCTGCGCACAAACAGCGAGTCCGGTACCACGGCTGGCGGGCCAGCGCAAATGCGGGCGCGGGCAGTGAGCTTCTTGCCGTCTTTCAGCGTCAGCTTGACTTCGACAAAGCCATCGCAGGCATCGTCGAGATAGCCACGACTGACGGCCACATTGTCATAGAGCCATGAGGGGGCTGGCGGCTCGATGGCAAAGAGCGACGGCGGCACGGTTTCATTCTCGCCATGCGATTCAAACCTGTACCAACTGCCTTTGGCGGCATCATAAATGGCCCGGTCGCGGGGAATGACGGGATCTTTGATATTGGGGCCGTAGATCAATCCCTTTGCAGGCGTGAACCGCAGGCGGATTTGCGGGAACTTGGCGTTGGGCTTGATGAAGCGCACGCAGCCAAAATCAATATAGGCCGCTTTTGACACAAAATTCTTGCAGTGGCCCTTGAGCGTGCGCGGAGCATTGTCGAAAAACCAATCAGTGTCGGCGCTCACCAAATCGT
>JANOTU010000513.1:0-2636 GCA_031416515.1 Hyphomicrobiales bacterium | reverse complement strand
TCAAAACTCCGATGGATGCGCGCGCGGCGGGGATCGAAACCGTGTACCAAAACCTTGCTCTGTCGCCAGCGCTTTCCATCGCCGACAACATGTTCCTGGGGCGCGAGATTCGGAAACCCGGTGTGCTGGGCTCGTGGTTCCGCATGCTTGACCGGACCGAGATGGAAAAGCGTGCCCGCGCCAAGCTCTCGGAACTGGGTTTGATGACCATCCAGAACATTGCCCAGGCGGTTGAAACCCTCTCCGGCGGCCAGCGCCAGGGTGTGGCGGTGGCGCGCGCCGCCGCCTTTGGCTCCAAGGTGATCATCATGGACGAGCCCACGGCTGCCTTGGGTGTCAAGGAATCGCGCCGTGTCCTGGAACTCATCCAGGATGTGAAAAAGCGCGGCCTCCCCATCGTGCTGATTTCCCACAACATGCCGCATGTGTTTGAAGTGGCCGACCGCATTCACATTCACCGCCTCGGCAGGCGCCTGTGCGTGATTGATCCCAGGCAATATACCATGTCGGATGCCGTGGCTTTCATGACCGGAGCCAAGGAGCCGCCGCAGGAATTGCTGGCGGCATGAGCGAACTTTCCGACCTGATCGCTGAGAAGGCTCAAGGCCACGCGCGTTTCATGGTCGCCATCGCCGGCGCGCCGGCTTCCGGGAAATCAACCCTGGCGCAAAATCTGGCGAAAGAACTGGGCGAGACGGCCATCGTTGTGCCCATGGACGGCTTTCACCTTGACGACATCATCCTCAACGCCCGGGGTCACCGCCCGCGCAAAGGCGCACCCTTCACCTTCGATGCGCGCGGCTTTGAAAACCTGCTGAAACGCATCCGCGCCGGCGAGCCAGAAATTGCCATCCCGGTCTTTGACCGCGCCATGGAGCTTTCCCGCGCTGGCGCTGATATTGTGGATGAGAAGGCCATGATCGTTCTCGTTGAAGGCAATTATCTCCTGCTCAAACAGCCGCCATGGAACGCCTTGCGCGCGCTGTTCGATTTCACCATTTATCTCGATGTTCCCAAAGCGGAACTTGAACGCCGCCTGATCCAGCGCTGGCTCGACCACGGCTTCGACATGGCTTACGCCACAAACTGGATCGCCTCAAACGACCTGCCCAACATCGAGGAAGTTATCGCGGGCAGCGTTGCTGCTGATGTGACGATTTGATTGCGACCGACCAGGGCAAACACCATGGCTGATTTCACCACCCACTGGACCGGCTTCCTCGCACTCGCCATTTTCATGGTGGCCTACATCCTCGTCATCTTCGAGGACGCCACCGGGATGCGGAAATCAAAGCCGGTCATGCTGGCGGCGGGTCTCATCTGGGCGCTGATTGGCATTGCCTACATGCAGGCGGGAAATCCTGATGCGGCGCATCAACATGCGGTGCGCATTATCGGGGAATATGGCGAGCTGTTCTTGTTCCTCCTTGTGGCCATCACCTATGTCAACACGCTGGAGGAGCGCCGGGTGTTTGATGTGCTGCGCGCAAAACTGGTCAACCGGGGGTTTTCATACCGCCAGCTTTTCTGGCTCACCGGCATTCTCGCCTTCTTTCTTTCCAGCGTTCTCGATAATCTCACCACGGCCCTGATCATGGGTGCTGTTGTCGTGGCGGTGGGTTCGCATTCCAGGCCGTTTGTGGCGCTGGGCTGCATTTCGGTTGTGGTGGCGGCCAATGCCGGCGGGGCCTTTTCGCCCTTTGGCGACATCACCACATTGATGGTCTGGCAGAAAGGCAAGCTCAGCTTCTGGGAGTTCTTCGTGCTCTTTGTGCCCTCATTGATCAACTGGCTGGTGCCAGCGACCATCATGGCTTTCGCAGTCCCCAGGTCCCGCCCCGAACCCCGCACCGACCGCGTCACCGCCAAACCCGGGGCCATGGGCGTGGTCATCCTCTTTGCCGCCACCATCGTCACAGCGGTCGCCTTCAAGAACTTCCTGCATCTGCCGCCAGCGCTGGGCATGATGCTGGGCCTGGGCTATCTGCAAGTGTGGTCCTACGTGCTTAAAGTGCGCGGCCACAGGCGCGGCGACCATGACATGGTGCTCGACTCTTTCGCGCAAATCCAGCGCGTCGAATGGGACACGCTGCTGTTCTTCTTCGGCATCATCTTCGCGGTGGGAGGCCTCGGCGTGCTGGGTTACCTCGCCCACGCCTCAGAGTTCCTCTATGTGGGCCTCGGGCCGACACCGGCCAACATCATCATCGGCGTCCTCTCGGCCATCGTCGACAACATCCCGCTGATGTTCGCCGTCCTCACCATGGACCCCGCCATGTCGAGCGGCCAATGGCTGCTGATCACGCTCACCTGCGGCGTAGGCGGCTCAATGCTGTCAATCGGCTCAGCCGCAGGTGTGGCACTGATGGGCCAGGCCAAGGGGCTTTATACCTTCTCCAGCCACCTCAAATGGACCTGGGCCGTGGCGCTGGGTTATGTCGCCAGCATCGCCGCGCATCTCATAATCAATGCGCGCCTGTTCTGAAGTCAAACCCTCTCCACCCTGAGGTGCGAGCGCGTGCGAGCCTCGAAGGGCCCTTTGACAGAAATTCTAAAACTAAAGTATCGTGCAGGTTCTGAAACATCGAAACGTGGTTTTGTGAAAGATTAAAATCCGCAGATTACGCAGATTTACG
>JANOTU010000512.1:0-3624 GCA_031416515.1 Hyphomicrobiales bacterium | reverse complement strand
CTGCCATGACTTGCGTTGAGGTTGCCGCGCCAGCGCTCAAGCCCTTGCGGATCACTGGCAAAACCATAGATGTCAGCGCCCAGATCATCACGCGCGCCCGAAATTGCCGTGAGGCGGGTTTGCGCGGCTTCAACCAGCGCCTTGACCAGGGCCACGGCCCGATTGGGATGACAGCCATGGCCTTCCGCCGGAATGGCAACAGCATGGTCGCCTGCGGCTTGCTCCATGATCTGACAGCGAAACGCCGCAATGGCAACGTCGCTGGTGATGTCCCAAACGCCGACGGCAAGACCGGCATTCTTGAGTTTGGCCAGGGTGGCGCGGCAATCAGCATCATCGACGGAGCCAAGATCGACACGGCGCTCCGTCCACAAGCGGTGGTTCAGCGTGAACAGTGTCGCCGCATCGCGCTCGATCACTTCGCAGAGGCCATGCAGCAGCGCCGCCGCCATGGTGGCGTGCGATGCGAGGCCATTGGTGCTGAGGAGAAAATGCCCCGATCCGGGCGGGCGTGGCAGGGTGAAATCGGTATGAACCAGTTCATAAGGCAACAGGCAGGCTTCGCCGCTGACGATCTCTTTGCCCTCAATCCACAGGATCCGCGTGTCAATTGAGAGCTGCGATCCCGCAACACGGCAAAGCTGCTCCGTGTCCACCACGCGGTGTTCCCTTGCCAGTTCGCGGGCACTGGCGAAATACACCGGGCGGACGATATGCTCCGCGCACCAGGTTTCAATTGACTCCATGACGCCCGAGATTTTTGCAAGCTCCAGGGTGAGGCCCTTACCCTGCGATACCGCATTCGAGCGCGAATTGGGGCGGCTGACGCTGACCACCGGAATGCCAACGCTGTCCAGACCGGTGACATTGGCAATGCGGGTGAGGCCAATTTCGCCAAACAGGGGCTTGACCTGCGCCAGAATCGTGGCAGCGTCCACCTCTGTCACCTCGCTTCGCGCAGAATGATGTCTGCCTGCTTGAGGTCGGCGGTATCAAAACCCTCGGTGAACCACAGCCGCGCCTGGCGCAATTCTGCAATGGCGCTCGCCGCCCCGCCATGCCGAACCCGGCTCATGGCGATGCGCAGCAGGAGAGACCGCGCCTCCTGCGCCGCAGCAATGGCGCTGGCGCGCGCAAAGCACTGGGCCGCTTCCGCCGCAGCGCCAGCCCCACACTGCATCAACAGCTCGCCCTTGCGCCGGAACAATTCCGCCGACCAATATTGCAGGCCCGTCCTGTCTGCCATGTCAACAGCATCGTCGATCAATGCAAGGCCCGGCTCCGGCTTGTCCGAGAGCCCGTAGGCTTCCGCCAGCATTTCGTAATAGACCGGAAAATCTTCCTGGGTGCCGATCTGGCGCTGCGCCTCAAGGCCCGCATGGATGAGCCCGATCCCGTCATCGGCTTCGCCCTGCCACGCCAGCGCCCAGCCGCGAAAAATATCTGCTTTTGCCGCGAGATCGCGCGAACCGCTCTTGTTGGCGAATGCCGCCATGGCATCGGCCCGGTCAAGCACGGTGAGGGGGTCGCCGCGGTAGCGATGCACCATGATCTCAATGTCGCGGCCATGGCCCATACTGCCGCTGTGCTGCAGGCTTTCAGCCAGATCGAGACAGGACTTGGCCGCATCCAGCGATTGCGCCGGATAGCCCAGGAGCCAGAGCGACAGGCCCTTTTCACCAAGGCCGCAGACTTTTGGATCATGACCGCCATACAGCACCCCGTGGCTTGCGTGAACGCCCGCGTCATAGATCGCCAGCCCTTGCGTGATGTGATTGCAGCAGGCGCGTTGGTTGCCCAGCATGAACAATGTGGCCCACTGGCAATGATGCGCTTGCAGCCGAAGATGCGGGTCCTCAAGCACCGCGACCTGATTTGATATCCGGTTGGCGCGCTCATGCATGGCCTTGAAATTTGGGGCCGTGCGCCACCAGCCCCAAAATGCGGTGAAGTGATGGGGACCGTAGGAGAGTTTGGCGCAGAGTTCGGTGGCCCGGATATAGGTGGCTTGCGCCGCCGGCGCTCCGGGTCCGATGGTGGTGATCTGCAAGGGGCCCAGCGCCACAAGAAGCGCCAGCTCAAGCTCGTCGCACGCTGTTGTTTCAGGCATCCGGGCCACCAGGACAAGCGCGCGGGCAAGGAGATTCGAGGCTTCAACATTCGCCGATTTCGCCGCAGCCAGCCGCGCTGCTTCTTGCAGGGCGGCAATCGCCTTTTCCATCTGGCCGCTTTCTTCATAGTGATGCGAGAGGATTTCCAGGGTGGCGTCCTCGGTTCCGGCATAGCCCTCCTCAAGCACGGCGGCGATCTTGTGGTGCAGCTTCTGGCGGGTGACGCGTGTCATGCTCGCATAGGCGGATTCCTGGATCAGGGCATGCTTGAAGGTGAAAACGAACTGCTGCGCCGTGCTGGTGATGGTCGCCATGCCGAAGGCCACCAGCAGGTTGAGGGACTGCTCGACATTCTCAGCACCGTTGAAGACCTTGAGGAGTAAGCCCAATGGAAATGTCCGCCCAATGGCGCTGGCGATCTGGGCGATCTCGCGGCGCGGGCCCAACTGATCGAGTCTCGCTGTGAGTGAGTCCGACAATGTGGCCGGGATATTGAAGGCCTTGGGCTCAGCGCCCGGTGACCGGCCGGATTCCTCCTGCTGACATATGGCGTGGGTCAGTTCTTCGACAAAAAGCGGCACGCCGTCGGCCATACCGATGATCTGATAGACAACATCCCTGGGCAGGTTCCGGCCCCGCCCAACATGATTGACAAGCAGAGCGCTGTCCTCGTCACCGAGCCGGTTGAGCGCCAGAAGTGTCACATGCGCCTGGTCAACCCATGGAGCCTGGTAGCCGGGACGAAATGTCACAATCACCAAGGCTGATATCTCCCGGGCCTGGTCGACGAACTGGTCAAGAAGCGCTTGCGATGTGGGGTCTATCCAATGGGCGTCCTCGACGACAACCAAAATTGGCCGGGATTTTGCGAGCGCAGCGACCATGGCCAGCAATGCCGCCAGTGTCCGGTCCTTGATTTGCTCGGCGCTCATTTCCGACAGGGCCGGAAGTCGTGTGCCAGACGGCGCCAGCAGCAGCATGACAAAAGGCACTGTCCAACCCAGTTCTGGCCCCAGGCGCCGCATGATCTCATGCAGGCGAACCGTCACAACATCAGGAGCGATGTTTTCAGGCAGGCGCAAGGCGCGCCGGAGGTATGAAATAACGGGCTGCAGCGGCGTATTGATGTGTCGCGCCGAACATTGGAACAACAGCGTTGGATGGCGGGGCCGGGCGAGATAGCTGCGCGCGGCGACAATCAGTCTGGACTTGCCGATTCCCGGCTCCCCGGACAGCAGCACTATTTTGCCCTCGCCCTTCTGGGCTGACTGCCAGCGCCGCTCGATCGTGGCAATCTCTTCAACGCGCGACACCAGCGGTGTGACCTCCGGGCGTCTTCCCGCCAGGTAGCGGGTTTGATACTGGCGAACCCTCAAGACCTGCCACACGCGGTGCGGCTCGGCAATTTCCGTGAGCTGGATGGCGGGTTGCGGCTTCAGGTGAAACAGGCCGCTGACCAGCTCATAGGTGGGCGTCGATATGAAGACGGAGTTGGCTTTAGCGGCGGCCTGAA
>JANOTU010000511.1:0-2254 GCA_031416515.1 Hyphomicrobiales bacterium | reverse complement strand
ATACCAATCCTCCCACGGAGGGGGAGGTGTCATGCGAAGCATGACGGAGGGGGCCTTGCAACCAGCACCGGCCTTCATGGTCAAGGCCCCCTCCGTCGCACTTCGCGCGACATCTCCCCCTTCGTGGGAGGACAATATGCGGAGTTCAACCCGATGCGGCGCCGATGAATTTGTCGAAGCAATCTTTCACCCGCGCCTGGGAGTCCAGCAGCAGGGCTTCGGTTGTGGCGATATCGGGGCAGGCTGCGGCGCTGGCGATGATTTGGTTGAGGCCGGAGGGCGAGGTGGCTGGATCATAGGCTTCGGTGACGCAGAGGCGGAGGACCTGAGTGAGACGGTGGTAGAGCGTGGCGGCGCTGCGCAAGGCTTCTGCATCTGCAGGGCCAAGGCAACTGGCGGCGACCAGCTTTTCCAGAGCGCGCAGGGTGTTGGTATCCAGCACCTGGGGTTTTTCTGGCGCGTGGAACAGTTGCAGGGTCTGGGCGATGAACTCGACCTCCACCAGGCCGCCGCGGGCGCGCTTGATGTCCCACAACCCGCTCTGGCCCTGCTCTTTCAGCATGAGCCTTCGCATATCAAGCACATCAGCGCGGGTGGTGTGTGCATCGCGGGGCGCGCACAGGGCTTCGCGGATGGCAGAGGCAAGATCCGCAGCCAAGCCTGCATCGCCACAGACAACGCGGGCGCGGGTCATGGCCAGCCTTTCCCAGGTCCAGGCTGACTCGCGGTGATAGGCGCGGAAGCTGGCGAGACTGGCGGCAACGGGGCCTTTGCTGCCGGACGGCCTGAGCCGCATGTCCACATCATAGAGCACACCTTCCGCCGTGGGCGCGGTCAGGCTGGCGATCAGGCGCTGGGTGAGCTTGGCATAATATTGATTGGCGCTGAGGGGCTTGAGGCCGTCTGACATGTCAGCCCCCGCATCATAGACCACGATGAGATCAAGATCAGACCCCGCCGTCATTTCGCGGCCGCCAAGCTTGCCCATGGCGATCACCGCGCTGCGGCCCTGTTTGAAGTGGCCGTGACGGGCTTGCGTGTCCTCTTCCACAGCGCCATGCAGGCGCGACAATAACAGGCCCGCAAGGTCTGAGAAGGCGCCACCCGCCTCAATGGCGCTCACGGTTTCCGACAAGACCCGCACCCCAATGCGGAAGGCCTGCTCTTTGCCAAGCACACGGGCGCGGTCCACCACTTCTTCAAAGGGTGTTCCTGCGGGCACGACAGCGGCGATATTGGCCTGGAGTTCCGCCGCTGTGGGCAGCGCTGCAAAAAATCCCGGATCCAGCACCGCGTCCAACACCTTGGGACGCCTGCTGAGTTGTTCGGCCAGTCGCGGCGCCGTGCCCAAAATCGTCGCCACGAGATCGAGCAGCTTGGGGTTGGCCTTGAGCATTGAAAAAAGCTGCACGCCTGCGGGCAGGCCGCCGAGAAAGCGGTCAAAGGCCAGAAAGGCCTGATCGGCATCGCCGGTGCGCGCCAATGCGCCGAGCAACGCGGGCATCAATTCGGTGAGCAGCTCCTTCGACCTGGAACTCCGCGTGGCGGCGTAGTGCCCGAAATGCCAGCCGCGAATGGTGGCGGAAACTTCGCTGGCTCCCTTATAGCCCATGCGGGCAAGGGTCTGGGTGGTCTCGGGATCATCCTCGCCGCCGGTGAAGACGAGACTGCCGGTGTCGGTGCCAAGTTGCCCCGCATCCTCGAACAGGGCGGCGTAGTGGCCCTGCACGCATTCAAACGTAGCGCGGAGTTTCGCCGCAAAGGCGGCGGTGTCGGCAAATCCTGAAAACCGCGCCAGACTCTCGAAGGCCTCGGGGTCTGACGGCAAGACATGAGTCTGCTCGTCATTGACCATCTGCACCCGGTGCTCGGTGGTGCGGAGAAAGCGGTAGGCCGCTTGCATTTCCTCGGCTGTCTCCGGTGTGATCCACTGCGCCTCTGCCAGCGCACCCAGCATGGCGATGGTGCCCCGGCCCCGCAGTTTCACATTGCGCCCGCCGGCGATGAGCTGCTGGGTCTGCACAAAGAACTCGATTTCCCGGATGCCGCCGCGCCCGAGCTTGATGTTGTGGCCCTGCACCGCGATGGTGCCGTGGCCCTTGACCGCATGGATTTGCCGTTTCAGCGACTGCACATCGGCAATGGCCGCAAAATCCAGGTATTTGCGCCAGATATAGGGTTTCAGGCGGTCAAGAAATTCCTCGCCAAGGGCGATGTCTCCCGCCACAGCGCGGGCCTTGATCATGGCGGCGCG
>JANOTU010000510.1:0-3972 GCA_031416515.1 Hyphomicrobiales bacterium | reverse complement strand
CAAGTGAGGTGTGGCAAAAGATGTGTGACTCCCTTCCCCCCTTGCGGGGGAAGGTGGCGGAGCGCCGTCAGGCGGCTCACGTCGGATGAGGGGTCGGTTCAGCGAGTCCTGCAGCCCACAGAACTCGTTGGACCGCCCCCTCATCCGGCCCGCGCCCTTCGGGACGCGGATCCACCTTCCCCCGCAAGGGGGGAAGGAAAGGGAGGCCAACGTCTGTGAACACTGGCATGGTTTCCAATCTGAATGACTCTCAATCGCCCACACCTCCCGCAGCCTGGCCTTCTCTCGGGACTTTCTGGCAAGGTGCTGGCGCTCACCATTATTTTTGTCATGCTGGGCGAAGTGTTGATCTTCCTGCCCTCCATCGCCAATTTCCGCATCCAGTGGCTCAAAACCCGCGTGGCGCAAGCCGAGATCGCCGCCCTGGCCGCCGAGGCAGATCCTGACCAGACACTCTCCAATGATCTCCGCAGTGAAATTCTCATGGGCGCCGGCGTTCTTGTGGTGTCGCTCACCAAGGAGGGCAAGCGCCAGCTTATGCTGCGCAGCGACAGCGATTTCATGATCGATGCCAAATATGATCTCCGCAGCATCATGTGGGCACCCGCCATCACCGATGCGTTCATGACCATGTTTGAGACAGACCGCCGCGTCATTGGCATCACCGACAAGCCGCCCAACATGTCGGGCGATGTGATCGAGATCGCCCTTTATGAGCAGCCCTTGCGCCAGGCGATGCTGGCTTACGGCCTCAACATCCTGATCCTCTCGATTATCCTGTCCGTTCTGGTGGCGGTTCTGGTGTTTTTCGCCCTCAGCCGCGCGCTGGTGCGCCCGATGCAGCGCCTCACCCAGAACATGGTGGCCTTCGGGCAAGACCCGGAGGACGCCTCGCGTATCATCACACCCACCGGGCGGCGCGATGAGATCGGCATCGCCGAGCATGAACTCCGCGATATGCAAACCGATCTTCGCTCCATGCTGCAACAGAAAAACCATCTGGCGGCATTGGGTCTGGCTGTGGCCAAAGTCAGCCATGATCTCCGCAACATGCTCTCCTCGGCGCAGCTTATCTCGGACCGGATGGGGATGGTCAATGATCCAACCGTGCAGCGCTTTGCGCCCAAGCTCATCACGTCGCTCGACCGGGCAATTTCGTTCCTGACCCAGACGCTGAACTTTGGCCGGGTCAATGAGCCGCCGCCCGCGCGCGAGAAATTCACCCTGAAACCACTTGTAGATGAACTCATTGAAAGCGCCGTGGTGCAAACCTCCAGCCGCATCGTGCTCTACAATAATGTGACCGCCAGCCTGAGCGTTGACGCTGACCGCGAGCAACTTATCCGTATCCTGACCAATCTCCTGCGCAACGCCGTCCAGGCGCTCGAATCGGCGCAAACCCCGGAAGGCGCTGTCACACTTCGCGCCTGGCGGGATGGCATGGTGGTGACCATCGAAGTGAGAGACAACGGCCCCGGCATTCCTGAGCGCATTCGCCCCAAACTTTTCGAGCCTTTCCAGTCCGCCGCCCGCTCTGGCGGCACCGGCCTTGGCCTGGCCATCGCCGCTGAACTCATCCGCGCCCATGGCGGCGACATCAGCCTGAATTCCACTGGCCCCGAGGGCACCTGCTTCCACCTCACCCTCCCCGACACCATCGCCGAACTGCGCGCCGGCAGACGCGGCGAACGCAGCGCTTGACTGAGACCCCGGCTCGCTGTCTAAAGCGATTTGCAACCCCATAGGGCCGCAAGCCGCTTTCGGCTGGCCCAAACCAAGGAGACAGCCAGCACTTGAGCATTCCACCCCGGAGGCCAACGATAAACCGCGGAGCCGCCCCCCTGCAAAAAGAAGAAGCCCACCGGATCAACCACCGCATTGATGTGCGCGAAGTCAGGTTGATCAACGCCGAGGGCGAGAATATCGGTGTCGTTCCCATCCGTCAGGCCATGGCCATGGCCGAAGAGGCCAATCTCGATCTGGTCGAGGTCTCGCCCGACGCCAAGCCCCCCGTGGCCAAGATCCTTGACTACGGCAAGTTCAAATATCAGGAACAGAAGAAAGCCAACGAGGCCAGGAAGAATCAAAAGGTCATTGAGATCAAGGAGATCAAGATGCGCCCGATGATCGACGACCATGATTACGATGTGAAAATGAAGGCCATTCGCCGCTTTTTTGAGGAAGGCGACAAGGTCAAGATCACGCTGCGCTTCCGGGGCCGCGAAATGGCGCACCAGGAATTGGGGCAAAAGCTGCTTGACCGGGTCAAGAAAGATACCTTCGAGATCGCCAAGGTTGAATCAGAGCCTCGGTTTGAGGGCCGCCAGATTGTCATGGTGATCGCCCCGCGCTGAGATGAACCGCCAAGCCGTTCATGTTATTGTCAGCCAATTCATGCCATAAGGCATTGGGGCGTGAGAGTAGGCGTTACGGTATTTGCCAATGATTGGTAGTAATAAGTCTTTGATTGTCATGGAACAATCCGCCAAATCGTCGGGTTTCGGGGGCCATCTGGACTCACAGCGTGGAAGTTTGGGCGAATGTCCAACGCTCTGAACATCAGCCGCCGCGAATTTCTGCAGCGCTGCGCCGCAGTGGCCTTGCTGGTGTATGCTGCACCAGCATTGCAACTCATCAGCATGGCCCACGCAACCAGCGGCAGTGGAAGTGGTGGCGGCGGTAGCAACAGCGGAAGTGGCGGCGGCAGCACCAGTGGCAGCGGAAGTGACAGCAGTGGGAGCGGGTCTGAAACGGGGACCAGCAGTGGCAGCGGACCTTCTGTCAGCAGCAGCGAGGCGCGCGAGGCGGTCAAAAGCGGTGCAGCCGCACCGCTCAAAGACATCCTGGCCATTGTGCGAAAGAAATACAAAGGCGAGATCGTGCGCGTCAATCTCGCAAAATCCAGCAACCGGCTGGTGTATAACATCCGCATGATCGATACCGATAACCGCTTGCTTGAAATCCGCATCAGCGCCCGCTCAGGGCGCATTATCAGCGCCAAGGGCAAATAATGCGGGTGCTCATCGTCGAAGACGAGGCGCGCATTGCCGCTGATGTGGCCGAGGCAGTGAATGCCAGCGGATTTGTCGCTGAAATCGTCACCGACGGGGAACAAGCATGGTTTCGCGGCGGCACCGAGACTTACGCCGCCATCATCCTTGATCTGGGCCTGCCAAAACTTGACGGTCTCACCGTGCTCAAGCGCTGGCGCGAGGAAGGCGTGGTGACACCGGTGCTGGTGCTCACGGCCCGCGGCTCCTGGGCGGAGCGCGTTGACGGCATCGACGCAGGCGCTGACGACTATCTGCCCAAGCCCTTCCGCATGGAGGAATTGCTGGCCAGACTCCGCGCCCTGGTCAGGCGCTCCTCGGGGCGCGCCCAGCCTGCCATTGAAATTGCCGGCGTCATGCTGGATCCACGCAACCGGCAGGTAAGCGTTCGCGGCGTGCCGGTCACTGTCACACCGCTTGAGTTCCGGCTGCTGAGCTATTTATTCCATAACCGCGGGCGGGTCATTTCACTCAGCGAACTCAGCGAAAACCTCTACTCGCACGACAACGAGCGCGACCCGAATGCCGTTGAGGCCGTGATCGCGCGGCTGCGCCGCAAGCTCAAGACCGATGTGATCGAAACCCGGCGCGGCTTTGGCTATGCTGTGGCCCTGAGCCCTTCCTGATGCTTAGATCGTTGCGCCTCCGGCTGTTTGCTGCGGCAGCGGTCTCGATTGCCCTTGCCCTGTTCCTGACTGGCCTGGCGATTGTGCAACTATACGAGCGGCAGGTGCGCGACCAGGTGCGGAGCGATATCGACAATCATCTCCTGCATCTCGCCGGAGCCATCGAAATCGCCGCTGATGGCACTGTGACAGCGGGCCAGTCCCTTGCCGACCCGCGCTTTTCCGAGCCTTATGGCGGGCGCTATTGGCGCATTGATTTTGTGACGCCCTCCGGCCAGCCACCGCGCGAACCGCTG
>JANOTU010000509.1:0-13405 GCA_031416515.1 Hyphomicrobiales bacterium | reverse complement strand
TTGGGAATGATCCAGCGTCCGCTGCCTCTGGCGGTTACGAGGCAAACATCTACCCTTCCGCCAGGTTTTACGAAGAGCGGCAGTGCGGCAATCTGATGCAATTTCCGGTCCATGTCGCCCAAGTGCCTAAAAAAATATAATGAATATGATTCACTCCTCTAAGTCAATGATGTTTAGATGACGTAAATCTCCGGGAGCGGCTTTTATGAACTGGACGGAACCCGTCATGCAGAGTATATGCTTCAAGCTTGGATACTTTTCTGGTGCTGAAAGTCGCCGCAAGCCGAGGCAGCTTGATGGCGTGGTGTAGGCGTGGTTTTTCTGATGAATGAGCAGGCAAGCGCCGCGGGCGAAAGTTCACCGGCCCAGGCGCAACGGGTTAAATCCGGCGATTTGCCCAATGGCAAGGAAATCGAGGTCAAGTTCAGGACCGGCCCGGAGGGCCTTAACCGGGCATTGAGCCTGCCGGTCATTATGTCGGCATCCGCCCCGCAAGCCCAAAAATTGCGAACTGTCTATTTTGACACGCCTGCGGGCGATCTCCGGAAGAATGGCATCGTGCTTCGCGTCCGGAAGAAGGGCCGCGCTGCTCCGGTGCTTGGCTTCAAACGGGCATGCACTGCGTCCGGTGGCCCATTTCGGCGCGAGGAAGTCGAAGTCCGGTCGCCGGATTTTCAACCCAACCTGGCCCTGTTCGACGCGGCCCTGTCGTCAGAACTGGCCGGCATCATCGGTGACAAGCCGATTGAGCCAAGATTTGAAACGCAAATCAAACGTCGAACTGTTCTCGTCGATCACAGCCAATCGCGGATCGAGGTTGCGTTCGACGAGGGTTACATTGCCAGTGGCGAGCGGCGCGTGCCGCTGACGGAGGTCGAGCTGGAGCTCAAGTCGGGGTACGAGCCCGATCTCTACGACCTGGCGACGCGGCTTGCGGCGGAACTTCCTTTGAGTCTCGATTTTGTCAGCAAGGCCGAGAATGGTTTTCGTGTCACGATCCAGGAGAAACCTTTGCCGGTGAAGGCTGTCGCCATTGAGTTCGGTTCTGGTGCAACGCTCGACGACGCGGTAACAGCCGTTGTTTCGAATACGTTGGCCCAGTTTGTTGCGAACTGGGCCGCATTGAGGGAAACCGACCATCCTGAATCGGTCCATCAGATGCGCGTTGCCCTGCGCCGGATGCGCAGCGGACTGGCGATGTTCAAGCGGGTGTTGCCGTGCCCGGAATTGAATGTCTTGCGGGCCGAAGCCAGACGCATTGCCTCGGCGCTCGGGCCAGCGCGCGAATGCGATGTGTTTCGCCAGTCCGCAGAGAAAGGCCCGTTGCTGCACCCGGACCGGCCGGCGAGCTGCGGGAACTTGCTGGCGGAGATTGAGGAACGTCGCATTGCCGCCTACAAGGACGCGCGTGCGCTCATCGACAATCCGGCGACGTCAATTTTTGTTCTGCAGGTGCAAAGGTTTCTGGCCAACCGCGCCTGGCGAGGCGTTCTCTCCGGCGCCGAACTGACGGCCCTTACGATGCCGGCGGCGCAATTTGCTCATGATGCCCTGGACAAGCTGAAAGCCCGCGTCATGAAGCGCGGGAAGGGGTTTCCCGACATCACTGACGAGGCCCGTCACGAGTTGCGCATCGCCCTCAAGAATCTGCGCTACGGAGCGGAATTTTTCGGCGGTCTGTTCGACCGCGGGCGAAAGGCAAAGTCCTATGCTGGCGGCATTTCCGCGCTGCAGGACATTCTCGGCAGCCATAATGATATGGTCAGCGCCAGGCAGTTCCTGCGGGAGATTTCGGCGGCGGCCGGCCCGGCTGCGGAAAAAGGCTCGGGATTCATGCTCGGCTGGCATGCGCGCGGGACTGCCATTGCCGATGCAGAACTGCGCGGTTTCTGGAAGGCGTTCAGACGGGCCGATAGCTTCTGGAAGTGAGGCAACCGATCGGCATCGCGGCGTGTGGTTGTGGCCGGATATCCGGGGTATATCACCGTGACACGGAAATTTTCATGAAAAAACGCGTAGCGCAGGGGCATTTAGAATTGCTGGAACATGCCATAAGACTTGCATATAGTTCGAATATTTTATATTATACGAATAATGCACAATGGAGGAAGTCATGGCGAGCATCAGTGCGGCGGAATTGCAGAAACACTTTGGGCGCTACCGGGAAATCGCTCAGCGGGAGCCAGTGTCGGTCACCAGTCATGGGCGGGAAAGCGTTGTGATCCTGTCAGCACATGAGTATGCGCGCCTTAAAGCGCTGGACCAGCGCGTGGCGCTGCACGTTTCGGAGTTGTCGCCAGAGATGCTCGAAGCGCTCAAGAAATCCGAGCCTCCCGCATGGACAGCCAGCCTCGATCACCTGATGGAGCCTTGAACAGACGATGGCCCTTCCCGTGCCCGAACCGGGGCTGGTCATCCGCTATAGCTATCTGTGGCATTCGGAAGCGCAACGAGGCCAGGAAGAAGGCCTGAAGGACAGGCCTTGCGCAGTGGTTTTGGCGAGCGCGCAGAAATCCAGTGGCGAGACGCGTGTGATGGTGGCAGCCATTACTCATTCTCAGCCTTCAAAGGAAGCCAGGGCGATTGAAGTGCCTTTGAAAGTAGGACAGCATCTTGGATTCGACGCGGCGCGGTCGTGGATCATCACATCAGAGGTCAATGTATTTACGTGGCCGGGGCCGGACTTGCGGGCGCAGGGGCCCGGAAAATTTGCCTTTGGCCATCTGCCGCGCAGCCTCGCCTTGAAGCTGCGCGATACCATCATTGAACAGGGCAGGGAGCGGTCCAGAACCGTTGAGAGGGATGAACAAGAGTAACAACGCAACGGGCATCACACTGTCCGTCAACACCAACCCGCTGGTCAACCGCTCAGGCCCGTCGCCTTCAAACTGTCCGCAAATACCATTCAAAATCGCGCGCTGTAGGCTCGGCGTAGAAGCGGTCTGCTTCGACTTCCTTCAGGGTGCAATAGGTGTCGACGAACTCCTTGCCGAAATATTCCTTCATGATCGAGGCGCGGCCAAAGGCGTCGATGGCGTCGAACCAGTTACCGGGAATGTATTTGGCGCGGCGCTCATAGCCATTGCCGGAGACGGGATTGCCGGGATCGGATTTTTCGGTGATGCCGTAGTGCATGCCAGCGAGAATCGCCGCCATCACCAGATAGGGATTGGCGTCGGCGCCCGAAGAGCGGTGCTCGATGTGGCAGGATTTGGCGGGGCCTGCGGGGATGCGCAAAGACACCGTGCGGTTGTTGATGCCCCAGCTGGCTGACACCGGCGCATAGGAATTCCGCCTGAAGCGGCGGTAGGAATTGCCGTTGGGGGCGAAGATCAGCATCGACTCAGCGATTGCCGCCTTGAGGCCGCCCACCGCGTTGAGCAACAGTTTATTCAGCAGGGGATCATCAGCGGCGAAAAGATTGTTGCCCTCCGCGTCGGCAAGGCTGACATGGGCGTGCATGCCGGAGCCTGACCACTGCGAATAAGGTTTGGCCATGAAGGTGGCGGCAAGCCCGTGCTTTTCCGCCACCGCCTTGATCAGGCGCTTGAGCATGATGGCCTCGTCGCAGGCTTTCAGCACATCGTCGCGGTGGCGCAGGACGATTTCCATCTGACCCGGTGAATATTCCGAGATCAGCGTCTTGGCGGGCAGGCCTTGCGCCTCGCACGCAGCATAAAGGTCTTTGAAGAAGGGCTGAAAATCATCCAGGTCCTGCAGATAATAGGCCTGATAATGCTGCGGGCGGAATTCGTTGATCAGGGATTTGGGTGGGCTGGGATTGCCGGCGAAAGCCTGGGCCCGGTCCATGAGATAGAATTCAAGCTCAATGGCGCCCACAGGATTCATGCCAAGCTCGGCCTTGAAGCGGGTGACGATTTTTTCGAGAACGCTGCGCGGATCGCAATAATGCGGCGTGCCGTCGAGATCGCAGACATAGGCCACATATTGCGCCGAGGGTTCATCCGCCCAGGGGATTCGGGTGAGCGAGCCCGGCACCGGCCACATCAGCATGTCGCGGTCGCCTTCGTCGAACACCAGGCCCGTTTCCGGAACGTCCTGGCCGGTCACATCCAGCACCAGGGCGGAGATCGGCAGAAATCGGCCATCGCGCCAGGCGGGAACCAACTCATCGCGGCGCAGGATTTTGCCGCGTGCCACACCGCAAATATCAGTCCAGACGACATGCGCATTGGTGATGTCAGAATTTGCCTCAAGAAAGGCGCTCGCCTCGGCGTCGCGCCTGGGAAACATCAGGGTCATAAGTTCTACTCCGGTATCAGCTCAGCAATTCTGTCAGGCAGTGATCCAATGTCTCGACCATCTGGTTGACGTGGAGGCCCGTCGTCGCGGGGCAGATGAGCATCATGTTGTGGAACGGTGTGATGATGACACCGCGGTTGAGAAGATAGTGATGCACCGCCTGGTCGGTGGGCCGGTGGATCACTTGCGCCGCTTCGCCGCCATTTCGCGGAGCCGTTGGGCAGCACATGAACTCGACACGCGCGCCAACCCGGGTGACATGCCAGGGCAGCCCATGCTTGTAGATTGAATCGGCGAGGCCCTTTTCCAGCTTCTTGGCCAGCGCAATAAGCGGCGCAAACGCTTCGCGCGTGAAATAGGTTTCCAGCACCACGCGCATGAGGGCCAACTGGATTTTTGATCCCGCCAGTGTCGTGCCAATGCCGGAATGGCCGGGGCTACGGGTTTTGAGACAGGCGCTGATGCGTGTCGAGACGGGCGCTGAAAAGCCATAAACCGCCGCAGGAATGCCGCCCGCAATGGGCTTGCCGAGAACGAGGCCATCGGGCCCAAGTCCGTGCTCGTCGCTATAGCCGCCGGGGCCGGAAGACATGGTGTGGGTCTCATCGAAAATGAGCAGGGTGCCGGTACGTGTGGTGACGCCACGCAAATGTTCGAGAAAGCCTTGAACCGGCAACACCATGCCGACATTGGTCATCACCGGCTCAGCCAGCACACAAGCCACATCGCCGGGGGCAAGTGCCGCATCAAGGGCGGCCACATCGTTGAATTCGACAACCTTGGTGAAGGCGGTCAAATCGCGGGGTTCACCGATGAGGGCCGGGTCAACGCCGTCAATCGTCACAAAGGTTTCATCAACCGCGCCATGATAGCAATGATTGAAGACCAGGATTTTCTTGCGCCCGGTAATGGCGCGGCACCAGCGGATCACCGCGCGGTTGGCATCCGAGGCGCTGGTGGTGACTTGCCAATGCGGCAGCTTGAAACGCTCTTCGAGCAGCGCGCCCACAATCACGGCATCGCTTGAGGGCATCATGGTGGTAAAACCATCACAAGCTCGCAGTGCTGCAGCCACGGGCTCCGGCGCATGGCCGAACATGGCGCCGGTATCGCCCAGGCAAAAATCAATATAGGAATTGCCATCAGCGTCGGTGAGATCAACGCCCTTCGCCTTGTCGACAAACAGCGGAAAGGGGGTGCCCCAATCCACCATCCAGTGCATGGGGACACCACGCAGCCAGTTTTTCTCTGCGGCTTTTGCAAGCGCGGCGGATTTGGGATTGCGCTGGATGAAGCGGGCGTTTTCGCGGGCCAGCAGGCCTGCGACGGCCATTTCCGGGATCACATTCGGCATGGTGAAACCAGCCTAGCACGGCCCATGGGGGTTCCCACAACCCCCATAATCTGTTTTAGGTGCGTCCTTTCGAATATGGAGAGAGTTGGATGAGCCGCATTGTCTATGTGAATGGTGAATACCTGCCCGAAGAGCAGGGCAAGATTTCGATCTTCGACCGGGGCTTTTTGTTCGCCGACGGGATTTACGAAGTGACCGCCATCGTCAATGGCAAACTCGTCGATTATGATCCGCACATGGAGCGCCTTGAACGCTCATTGAATGAAATCCGCATGGACTGGCCCTGCGCCAGGGATGAACTCCGCGCCGTGCATCTGGAGCTGGTCAAGCGCAACGGGCTCAAAGAGGGCATCGTCTACATGCAGGTGACGCGCGGCAGCGCCGACCGCGATTTCAAATTTCCCAAGGGGGTGAAAGCCAATCTGGTGGCTTTCACGCAAGTGATGACGCTGGTGGACAACCCCAATGCGCTGACCGGTGTCAAAGTCATCACTGTTCCCGACATCCGCTGGCAGCGCCGCGATATCAAGTCGACGATGCTGCTCGCCCCCGTGCTCGGCAAGCAGGCGGCCTATGAAGCAGGCGCCCATGAGGCCTGGATGATTGAGGACGGGTTCGTGACCGAAGGCACATCGTCGAACGCCTATATCGTCAAGAATGGCAAGGTGATTACCCGCGGCCTTTCCAACCAGATCCTCGCCGGCTGCACCAGGCGCTCGCTGTTCCGCCTGGCGAAAGAGCAAGGCATCGTCATCGAAGAGCGCCTGTTCACAGCCGAAGAAGCCTACGCGGCGGACGAAACCTTCCTCACCAGCGCCTCGCAATTCGTCATGCCCATCGTCGAGATTGACGGCCATAGAATTGGCGGCGGGCAAGTGGGGCCCGTGGTGCGCAAGCTGCGGGAGATTTTTCTGCAAGAGGCGGTGAAATAGTCTCCACCTCGCCCACCGGAATTCTTACCCCGCTTTGGCGCGCGGTTTCAATCCATTCATCATCAGAGCGAGAAGCGCTGTTTCGGCCGCCTCCATGTCGACATTGCCGGTGACGGCGCGAACTTGCGCGTCGAAATCGGCGTAGTGCTGGGTGGTGGCCCAGATGGCGAAGATCAGGTGGTGGGGATTGATGGGGGCGAGCTTGCCCTGCGCGGTCCAGGCGGCGATGATTTTGGCTTTCTCGTCAACCAGGTCTTTCAGCGCGCCATTGAGGAATTTTCCGATTGAGGGAGCGCCATGCAGGATTTCATTGGCGAAAAGGCGCGAGGCCTCGGGGCGCTGGCGCGACATCTGCATTTTGGCGGAGATATAGCGCGAGAGTTGTTCGATGGGGTCGCCCCTGGCATCAAGGGCGCGCAAGGGCTCCAGCCAGTCAGCGAGGGTTCGCTCCAAAACGGCCATGTAGATGTCGGACTTGCGGCGGAAGTAATAGAGCAGGTTGGGCTTGGAGAGGCCGCATCTGTGGGCGATCTGGTCCACGGTTGCGCCGCGAAAGCCGTAAGCTGAAAACACCTCCAGGGCGGCGTCAAGAATGAGTTGTTCATTCTGGCTTTGAATGCGGGTTTTTGGTTTCATGGGGGTATTCTGTTAATTCTTGATCAAATGGTCAAGAGCAGATAGCGTTTCCCGCCATGGCTGTCATTGCAGCGCGAAACCTCGGTCTCACATTTGCCACGGCGGACGGGCCGGTCTTGGCGCTGTCAAAGATTGATCTGACGGTGGAGGCGGGCGATTTTGTGTCGTTGATCGGGCCTTCGGGCTGCGGCAAGACCACGCTTTTGCGCGTCATCGCCGATCTGGAGCCGGTGAGTGAGGGCGCGATTTCAGTCAATGGCATGAGCCCGCGCGAGGCGCGGCTGGCGCGGGCTTACGGTTATGTGTTTCAGGCCCCAGCGCTTTATCCGTGGCGCAATGTCGAGCGCAATGTCGGGCTGCCGCTGGAGATCATGGGGATTGCCGGGGCGGCTGAGAAAGTCAGGCGCAATCTGGAGCTGGTCAATCTCACTGGCTTTGAGAAGAAATTTCCGTGGCAGTTGTCGGGAGGAATGCAGCAGCGGGTTTCCATTGCCCGGGCGCTGGCGTTTGATCCGAAGCTCCTGTTGATGGACGAACCATTTGGGGCGCTTGATGAGATTGTGCGCGACAAGCTCAACCAGCAGCTTCTGGAATTGTGGAACCGGACTGGCAAGACCGTGGTGTTTGTGACGCATTCGATTCCGGAGGCGGTGTTTCTATCCACCAGGATTGTGGTGATGAGCCCACGGCCAGGGCGGATCATTGATGTGATCGAGACCAACTTTGAGCGCGACCGGACATTGGACATGCGTGAGACGCCGGAGTTTCTGAAAGTGGCCCAGCGGGTGCGGGAAGGTTTGAAGGCAGGGCACAGCTATGAGGATTGATGCCGTAACTTCCTTCTCCCCTCGCGGGAGAGGCTTACCTCCTTTTCTTCTCCCTTGGGAGAAGAAGGGGCCCGTCGCCCTTTCTTGCGACGGGAAGATGAGGGGGCACAGGCGCCACAATATTATAGCAAGGGTTTCCCTCACCCTCCCATTGCAAGGGCAATGGGCCCCTCCCTCTCCCAAAAGAGAGGGAAAAAGGGAAAAGCGCTTTGGCTGAGGCGCGCTCAGAAGGTCATGTCGTTCCGGTGGTGGTGATCTGCCTCGCCATCCTCACCGCATGGTATCTCGCCACCATTCCGATGAACTGGGTTGTCGCGGAGCCCAAGGTATTGGCGGCGGGCGGGGGGTGGGCTGCGCTCATTTCTATTTCCTGGAGTCTGGACCGGCCGGTGATCCCGGCGCCGCATCAAATTGTCGTTGAGTTGTGGAACACCATCTTCATGGTGGCGCCATGGAAAATCAAATCCCTGATCTATCATAGCTGGGTGACGCTTTCGTCCACACTGTTGGGCTTCTTGCTGGGAACGCTTCTCGGCATTGGCCTTGCCATTGCCATTGTCCATGTGAAAATCCTGCGCCTGAGCCTGATGCCGTGGATCATTGCCTCGCAGACCATTCCCATTCTCGCCATTGCGCCGATGATCATTGTGGTGCTGGGGTCGGTGGGTTTGACCGGGCTTCTGCCCAAATCGCTGATCTCGATGTATTTGTGTTTCTTTCCCGTGACCATCGGCATGGTGAAGGGGCTGACCTCGCCCGAGACCATGCAGCTTGATTTGATGCGGACCTATAATGCGAGCGGAGCACAAGTCTTGTGGAAGCTGCGCTTTCCAGCCTCGGTGCCGTTTTTGTTTGCCTCTCTCAAGGTGGCGATTGCCATTGCGCTCACGGGGGCCATTGTGGGTGAATTGCCGACGGGCGCGCAGGCGGGGATTGGCGCGCGCCTCCTCAATGGCTCCTATTATGGGCAAACTGTGCAGATTTGGGCGGCGCTGTTTGCGGCATCGTTTGTGGCGGGCGCATTGGTGTGGGGCACAGGCGTTGCCGAACGTTTGACGACAAGACTCATGGGAGCCAAGCCATGAAAGTTCTCTATCCGGTTTTGTTCGGGCTTGGGCTGCTGCTCTTGTGGCAGGTGATTGTGCGCGGCTTCGATGTGCCGCTGGTGCTGTTGCCAGCGCCATCTGACATATGGGCCAAGCTCATCACCTCGCTGCCCATGTTGTGGGTTGATTTTGTGCAGACATTTGTTCGCGCCGTCATCCCCGGCTGGATCATCGGATCGCTGTCCGGTTTTCTGACGGCTATAATTTGTGACCGGGTATCTTTCTTGCGGCGTGGGCTGCTGCCGCTGGGCAATATGGTGGCGGCGCTGCCGATTGTCGGTGTCGCTCCCATACTGGTGATGTGGTTTGGTTTTGACTGGCATTCAAAAGCGGCGATGGTCGTTGTCATGACGTTTTTCCCCATGCTGGTGAATGCGGTGACGGGCCTTGCCGCATCGGGGCACCTGGAGCGTGATCTCATGCGCTCTTATGGGGCGAGTTGGTGGCAGACATTGGTCAAGCTCAGGCTGCCTTATGCCATGCCGTTCATCTTCAACGCCCTCAAGATCAATTCGACGCTGGCGCTGATCGGCGCTATTGTGGCGGAATTCTTCGGGACCCCGATCATCGGCATGGGCTTTCGCATTTCAACGGAAGTGGGCCGGCTGGGGCTTGATATGGTTTGGGCCGAAATCGCCGTGGCAGCACTGGCGGGTTCGGTCTTCTACGGTCTCCTCGTGGCGTTAGAGCGCGTGGTGACCTTTTGGCATCCGTCCTACAGGCGGTAACTTTAGAAAATAGGGAGAAAAAAGCATGAAGACATTTCTGATGACTGCGGCAGCGGCACTCATGATGTCGTCAGCCTCGGCATACGCTGAAGCGGTGACGCTGCAACTCAAATGGGTGACGCAGGCGCAGTTCGCGGGTTATTTCGTGGCCCAGGCGCAAGGCTTCTACAAGGACGCTGGCTTGGAAGTCACCATCAAGCCGGGCGGCCCCGACATCAACCCGCAGCAGGTGCTGGCCGGCGGCGGCGCTGATGTGGTGGTGGACTGGATGCCGTCGGCGCTGGCCACGCGCGAAAAGGGTTCGGCGGTTGTCAACATCGCGCAGCCTTTCAAAAAATCCGGCATGATGCTCACCTGCCGCAAGGAGACCGGGATTGCAGCGCCCACAGATTTCAAGGGCAAGACGCTGGGCGTGTGGTTCTTCGGCAATGAATACCCGTTCCTCTCGTGGATGAGCCAGCTCAAGATTCCGACAACCGGCGGGACCGACGGCGTGGCCGTGATCAAGCAGGGCTTCAATGTTGATCCCTTGATCCAGAAACAGGCCGACTGCATTTCCACCATGACTTACAATGAATATTGGCAGGTGGTGGACGCAGGGCTCAAGCCTGAAGATCTGGTGGTGTTCAAATATGAGGACCAGGGTGTGTCCACCCTTGAGGACGGCCTCTATGCGCTGGAAGGCAAGCTGAAGGATCCGGCTTTCGTCACCACCATGGCGAAATTCGTCAAGGCCTCGATGAAGGGCTGGGACTGGGCCAGGGCCAATCCTGAAGCCGCCGCCAAAATCGTGCTTGAGAACGATGCAACCGGTGCCCAGACTGAAGCGCATCAAGTTCGCATGATGGGCGAAATCAACAAACTCACCGAAGGCTCGGACGGCTCGCTCGATGTGGCCGCCGCCGAGCGCACTGTGGAGGCTTTGATGAAGGGCGGCTCTGACCCCGTCATCACCAAAAAACCAGAAGGCGCCTGGACCAGCGCTGTGACGGACGCCGCCAAGGCGATGTAAGCGACCGGCCCTCTCCTGGTACTTGTCCGGGAGAGGGTATATTTGCAAAACTACGGGAAACCCTTATAGCGGATTTTGAATGGGATGGGAGGAAAACTCTTACGAACCTCCACAAGCATGGCATCTCATTCGATTCGGTCGCAGTCGCGCTTCGAGATGTTTTTAGAATCGAAGAGGTTGACGACAGTGAGCAATAAGGTGAAGAGCGGATCACGGCCACAGCCATGGCACGGGGGATGCTATTGAATATCGTCTACATTTTGCGGGAAGGCTGCATTCGAATCATATCAGCACGGAAGGCAACACGCCATGAACAAAACGACTATTATCTCCAAAATGGGACGTGACGAACGATTGCTTCGCAAGACCGAGCAGGGATGGATCGAAGTCTCCATCCCGGCGGAAGTTCTGGGGCACGACCCCGACAATCCGGCCTATGATCCGGATAATCCGCCGAGAACCGAGGCACAGCTCGCCCGCATGAAGCGCGTACCCCGGGTGAAGTCGCTGCGCCGCGCACTGATGCTCACGCAGGAGGAATTCGTCGGCCACTACCAAATCCCCATCGGCACACTGCGCGATTGGGAGCAGGGGCGCAGCGAACCGGATGCTCCGGCGAAGGCCTATCTGAAAGTGATTGCGGCAGATCCGGAAGGCGTCGAACAGAAATTAAAGCGGGATATCCATGCGCCGTCGCTTTGAATTCAATGAGGTATCTTGCTGAGCGTTGATGCGCTTGCGACTTTGCGGCTGCAGCCGGTCATTTTGTGCGGCGGGGCTGGCGCGCGGCTGTGGCCGTTGAGCGATGCTGAACATCCCAAGCCGTTCCTCAAGCTGCTTGGCGATGTCAGCCTTCTTGAGGCGGCGGCGCGGCGGCTGGGGGGTCAGCCTATCGTCGTGGCCAACAGCAAGCACCACTATCTTCTGCCGCAAGCGCAGATCATTCTCGAGCCCATGGCGCGCAATACGGCACCTGCCATCGCCGCCGCGGCCTTGCTGGCTAAACCTGGCGCCATTCTGGTGGTCATGCCGTCAGACCATCTTATTGATGATGACGAAGGGTTTGCCCGGTCTGTCATGCGCGCCGCCTCCCTTGCTGAGGCTGGGTGGATATGCGTCCTCGGTGTGGCGCCCGACCGGCCCTCGCCCGCCTTTGGCTATATCGTGCCGGGTGATGAAATCGACGGCGGTGCCACGGTGGCGCGCTTTGTTGAAAAGCCGGGAGCTGACACCGCAGCGCAATTGATTGCCGAAGGCGCGCTCTGGAATGCCGGCATTGTGGTGGCCAAGGCCAGTGTCGTGACCCAAGCCCTGCGCGCGCACGCGCCAGCCATCCTTGCCGCTGTGGAGGCGGCCATTGCCGCGGCCCAGAGCCATGATGGCGCGCTGGTGCTCGATGCCGCGTGTTTTGCCAAGGCCCCCGCCATCTCCTTCGACCACGCGGTGCTGGAGCTTCACACCAGGCTCGCCGTCATCCGCCTTGACGCAAACTGGCGCGATGTGGGCACATGGACCGAGATGGCGGAACTCCATGCCCCGGACGATCACGGCAACCGCGTTCAGGGCGAGGCGGTCATGCTTGGCTGCGAGGCCAGCTTCATCCACAGCGGCAAGCGCAAAGTTATCGCGCTGGGCCTCAAAAACATCATTGTCGTTGATACGCCAGAAGGGCTGCTGGTGGCGCAGGCAGAGGCAATCGGGCTGCTCGGCGAGGCGGTCGCGCTGCTGGCCAAAAAGCCCGGCTAAACATAGTCCCGCATGCCATAGACATAGAGGCCCAGCCATTCCTTGAGGGCGCGCGTTGTCACATCAAGACTGGCGGAGCTTGGCAGCATCCGCAGGAACAGGGGCAGGGGCTCTCTGCCCGAAACTGCGTCCGTGGCCGCTGGCTTCACCATCATGCCGGCCTTGTGAAACGTTGCCAGCGCCCGCGGCACGTGCAGCGCCGATGTCACCAGCAGGCCAGATTTGAAGCGCTCACGGCGCCAGATTTCTTTGCTGAGGGCGGCGTTCTCATAGGTGTTGCGGCTCTTGGTTTCCAGGATGATGGCGGCGGGATCAACCCCGAAGGAAACCAACGCCTCTGCCATGGCATCAGCTTCGCTCACCACGCCGGGGCTTGCAAAAGCCGTTCCGCCAGAAAGCAGGATTTTCGGTGCCTTGCCCGCCTTGAATAGGCGAAGCCCGTGGTAAACCCGGTCAGGGCCTCCACCCAGCACAATGATGACATCAGCCGCCGGATTGTTTTCAATCGCCAGCGCTGGATATTGATGCTCCAGACTGGCGCTTAACCCATCGGCCACAATTGGCGTTGAGGCGGCCCAAAGCAGCGCCGCAATGGCCAGCATCGCCGCCATCCCCCGCCGCCTTGCACCCACCCCCACGGCCAGCGCCGAAAGCAGAAACCCGACAAGCGCCAGCCCCAGCGGATAGGCAAAACTCGAAAGCATCTTGTCGAGGAGGATCATTTACGCAACTCGCAGGACAAACAAACGGATGGAGCGGGCGATGGGAATCGAACCCACGACATTCTGCTTGGGAAGCAGA
>JANOTU010000508.1:0-4666 GCA_031416515.1 Hyphomicrobiales bacterium | reverse complement strand
CCTGGCACGATACGCTGACAACTGTCCCCGAAGGCCCCATGCTGCTCATCGCCAATGAATTCTTTGACGCCCTCGCCATCCGCCAATTCGAGACGCGCGGTGGCAAATGGCATGAACGCGTCATCGGTCTTGCAGACGATCATTTGCAGACCGGCCTGATCCCCACCAATCCTCCCCCAGCATCGCGGTGGAGGTGGCATGCGCAGCATGACGGAGGGGGCGGTGCCGCGAGTCCAATTGTCATTGAATATTCCCCCGCCCGCAACGCCATCGCCGCTGAAATTTCCGCCCGTCTCGCGCGCCATCCGGGAGCCACCCTTATCATCGACTACGGACATGACGTCTCCGCCCCCGGTGATACGCTGCAGGCCATGCGCCAGCACAAGTATATTGCCATCACCGATCACCCCGGCGATTGCGACCTCACCTCGCATGTCGATTTCGAAACCTTGCGCAAAGCTTTCGCCCACAGCGCCATCCTCGCGCAGCGCGATTTTCTTCTCGCCATGGGCCTCGAACAACGCATTGCCGCCCTCTCCGCCAGGGCTGATTCTGCAACCCAAGACGTGCTCCAACGCGCCATGTCAAGGCTTGCGGATAAAAATCAGATGGGTAAGCTCTTCAAGGTCATGGCGGCGTGGTCGCCAGGTTTTCCAACGCCCTATCCATTTGGCACAGCATGATCAAGGCAGAGGCACTGAAACTGGACGGCATCGGCCACGGCTTCTTCACCCGTGAAGGCGGCCACTCGCGCGGGCTTTTCGCATCGCTCAATTGCGGGCTGGGATCAGGCGACGACAAGGATGTGGTGCGCCGCAACCGGGCCGGAGTGGCCGAAGCCATGGGCGTTCATGAGCCAAAGCTGCTGTCGGCTTACCAGGTCCATAGCGCCGATGTCGCGACGGTGGCAAAGCCCTGGAGCGAGGAGGAGCGACCCAAGGCCGATGCGCTGGTGACGCGCAACATCGGCATTGCCATCGGCGTGCTCACCGCTGATTGCGCCCCGGTGTTGTTTGCTGATGATCATGCAGGTGTCATCGGTGCCGCCCACGCCGGCTGGAAAGGGGCGCTGAACGGAGTGACCGGTGCCACACTCGACGCCATGGAAAAACTTGGTGCCAAGCGCGCCCGCATCACCGCCGTCATAGGACCCACGATCTCCAGTGCCGCTTACGAAGTCGGCCCCGAGTTCCCGACGCATTTCCTGGCAGAGGACGACGCCAACAAACGCCATTTCGCGCCGGCGCAGCGGCGCGGCCACAGCTATTTCGATCTCCCCGGCTACCTCGAAGCCAAACTCATCCGCGAGGGAGCGGCAAAAGTCATCAACCTCAACCTCTGCACCTTCACGGACGAGCGCCGCTTTTTCAGCTACCGGCGCGCTACCCACCGGGGGGAAAAGGGCTATGGTAGGTTGATCTCAACGATTGCACTGATATAGGATTTCACCATGGCCCTCCATTTCACACCCGCCGAATTCAAATCTCGCCTCGACCGTGCCAGCCGGGCGATGACCGCGCAAGGCCTTGATGGCCTGCTCATGTTCCAGCAGGAGAGCATGTATTGGCTCACGGGCTATGACACGTTCGGCTTTTGTTTTTTCCAGTGCCTCTATCTGGGCGCGGATGGCAAATTGGCGCTGCTCACCCGCTCGGCCGATTTGCGCCAGGCGCAGCACACCTCGATCATCGACGACATTCGCATTTGGACCGATGCCGCAGGGGCGCGGCCAGCGGATCAATTGAAGGACATGCTGCAAAGCCTGGGCGCGCGCGGCAAGCGCCTTGGGATTGAAAGTGATTCCTACGGCCTCACCCATTACAACGGCAAGGCGGTGGAGGCGGCACTCTCAGGCTTCTGCAAGCTGGAAGAGGCCAGCCAGTTGGTGAACCGCTTGCGCGTGGTGAAATCAAAGGCCGAACTCACCTATGTGCGCAAAGCCGGAGCGCTTGGCGATGCCGCGCTTAAAGCCGCGTTACGCAAAACCAAAGCCGGCGCGGATGAGGGCGATATTCTCGCCGCCCAGCAGGGGGCCATATTCGCAGGCGGTGGCGATTATCCCGCCAACGAGTTCATCATCGGATCAGGCCGCGATGCGCTGCTCTGCCGCTATAAATCAGGCCGCCGCAAGCTTGTCCAACGCGATCAACTGACGCTGGAATGGGCCGGGGTCTACCGCCACTATCACGCCGCCTTCATGCGCACCATCATCGTGGGCAAGCCCGGCAAACACCATATCGCCATGGACAAAGCCGCCCGCGAGGCGCTGGCCGCCGTGGAGACCAGGCTCACCCCCGGCCACAGCGCTGGCGATGTCTTCGACGCCCATGCCGCCGTGATGGATGCCCACAAGATGACCGCGCACCGCCTCAATGCCTGCGGTTATTCGCTGGGTGCCAAATTCACCCCAAGCTGGATGGATGCGCCGATGTTCTACAAGGGCAACCCCCACCCCATCGAGCCCGGCATGGTGTTTTTCGCCCATATGATCTTGATGAACTCGGATGCGGGTGCTGCCTATTGCCTAGGCCGCACCTATATAATTGGGGAGAAGGCCGCTGAACCCGTTTCCCAAGCCCCGCTGGACATGATAATCCGCTGATATGCGGCGCGTTCTCAATATTCTCATGACAGGTTTTCTGCTGCTGCTCGCTGCCTGCACAGCAGCTGACAAGCCCGGCCAATTCGCCGATGTGATGGACAGCCCCAAGGGCAAAACCGTGCCGCCGGTGATGTGGCAAGAGCTGACCGGCATGCCGCCAAACCAGGCCCAGCAACTCAAAAACGCCCTCGCCATCGCCGCCGGCCAGCATGACATCGGCCTGGTCGAGGGCGACTTCCAGACCGGCACCTATTCGCTCTCCGGCAATCTTCAGGCGACCGTCGCGGCTGGTGTCGCCCAGGTGAGCTTCAGCTTTCAGCTCAGCGACGACAAGGCGGCGGTCATCGAAACCATCGCCGGCGTCGAGACCGCAGGCCCCGCCAGCGGCGCAAAACCCTGGGCCAGCATAACCCCCGCCGTGCTGGACCGCATCGCCAGCATCACCGCGCGCCAGATGGCGGTCAAACTCGGCCAGCTTGGCTTTGCCACACGGCTCAGCGCCCTGATCCTGCCGCCCGCCCACACCTTTGCAAAGGCAGGCCCCAATGCTCACAAAGAAATCGACTTCGAAACCCTGAACGGACCGGGCGCGGTTGACCCCACCGCCGCCGCCGCAGTTCCCGCTGCGGACGATGTGGCCATGGCGGCTCCCGAAGCAGATCAGCCGGACAAGCCGGTGATTCGCGCTGTGGCCGTGGTCCCGGTCAAGGGCTCCTCCGGTTCCGGCAATGCCGATCTCACCAAGGCCATGCGCAAGACCCTGAGTGCGGCGGGCTGGCCCGTGGCCACCGCCCGCGCCAAGGACGCGCTCACCATTGTGGGCCAGGCTGAACTCTTCGCCCCCAAGGACGGCAAGCAGCAGGTGGTGCTGCTCTGGACCGTGCAAACCCCGGACGGCAAATCATTGGGCGATGTGCAGCAGGCCAATGTCATCCCCGCGAATTCGCTTGGGTCCGGCTGGGGCAGCGCTGCCAGCGCGGTCACCGCCGCAGCGGCCCCGGCCATTGTGGCAATCATCAATAAATACCGTTGAGTGCGGGCCACCACCCCTTTATAGACCGCGCAGCAGCAAGCACGGGGACATAAACGGCATGATGAAGATCGTAGCGGGCAACTCAAACCGGCCGCTGGCCGAGGCCATCTGCTCCTATCTCAACATGCCGATCACCAAGGCCGTGGTGAAGCGCTTCAACGACATGGAAGTCTTCGTCGAGATTCTGGAAAACGTGCGCGGGCAAGACATGTTCGTGATTCAGTCCACATCCTTCCCCACCAACGACCACCTGATGGAACTGCTCATCATCATTGACGCCCTCAAGCGCGCCTCAGCCAAGCGCGTCACCGCCGTCATCCCCTATTTCGGCTATGCCCGGCAAGACCGCAAACCCGGCCCCCGCACCCCCATCTCGGCCAAGCTCGTGGCCAATCTGATCACCAGGGCAGGGGCCGACCGCGTCCTCACCGTCGATCTTCACGCCGGCCAAATCCAGGGCTTCTTCGACATCCCCACCGACAACCTCTTCGCCGGCCCCGTCATGGTCCGCGACATCAAGCAGCATTCCGACATGGCCAACACCGTCGTCGTCTCGCCAGACGTGGGCGGCGTGGTCCGCGCCCGCGCCCTGGCCAAACGCCTCGATACGCCCCTCGCCATCGTCGACAAACGCCGCGAGCGCGCCGGCGAATCCGAAGTCATGAACATCATCGGCGATGTCGCGGCCAAGTCCTGCATCCTCATCGACGACATCGTCGACTCAGGCGGCACCCTCTGCAACGCCGCCGAAGCGCTGCTTCTCAACGGCGCCCGGGATGTCACCGCCTACATCACCCACGGCGTCCTCTCCGGCGGCGCAGTTTCGCGCATCACCGCTTCCAAACTCAAAGAACTGGTCATCACCGATTCCATCCAACCCACCGAAGCCGTAAAAATCGCCAGGAACATAAGGGTGCTGCCCATCGCCACGCTGCTGGGCGAAGCCATCGGCAGAACCAGCCGGGAGGAGAGCGTCTCAAGCCTGTTCGAGTGACTTCTCCCTCTCCCGCGAAACAGGCTGTGTGAAAACT
>JANOTU010000507.1:0-3672 GCA_031416515.1 Hyphomicrobiales bacterium | reverse complement strand
GGGGGGGGGCCTGGCAGGAGAAGACGGGGCTCGCCGCACGGCCCCCCTCCGGCGCTTCGCGCCACCTCCCCCGCAAGGGGGGGAGGAAAGATAAGAATGATTGCGGATGAACATGTTTTCGAGTCCCGCGAAGCGCTGGCTTTGCAACTCGCCCAGGATGTGGCGGCGGTTCTGAAAACAGGATCGACACTTGCTGTCTCCGGCGGCACCACGCCAAAATTGTTTTTTGAAAAACTCTCGCAAATGGATGCTGCGTGGGCGGATGTTACTGTCACCCTGGTCGACGAACGCCTGGTGCCCGAATCCCATGAGCGCTCCAATGCGCGGCTGGTCCGTGCCTTCCTCATGCAGAACAAGGCGGCGGCGGCGCGGTTCATGCCGATATCGGCAAGCGTTCCCCCGCTTGATGTGGTCATCCTCGGGCTGGGCAATGATGGCCATACGGCGTCGTTCTTTCCCGGTGGCGACAAGCTCATGCAAGCCATCGATCCGGCCACCGCAGCGCGCGTCATCGAGATCAACGCCCCCGGCGCGGGCGAGCCGCGCATTACTTTCACACTGCCGGTGCTGATGGCCGCCAAACATGTTATGCTGCACATTGAAGGGCCGGAGAAACGCGCCGTGCTGGACCGGGCGCTTGAGGATGGCCCCGTGGAAGACATGCCGATCCGCGCCGTACTGCGCGCGGCGACACCGCTCACTGTCTATTGGTCGAGGAGAAATTGAATGTCCGTTCACGCCGTGATCGCCGCCGTCACCGAAAAAATCATCGCCCGCAGCGCTGTGTCGCGAAAGCGCTATCTCGACAAGATTGACCACGCCGCCTCGCATCAGCCCAAGCGCAAGTCGCTTGGTTGCGCCAATGTGGCCCACGGTTTCGCGGCTTGTGGCCCTGGTGACAAGAATGCGCTGCGCAATGGTTCTGGCGCCAATCTCGGCATTGTCACGGCTTACAACGACATGCTCTCGGCGCATCAGCCTTTTGAGACCTATCCTGAAATCATCCGGCAGGCAGCGCGTGATGCTGGCGGAACCGCGCAAGTCGCAGGCGGCGTTCCCGCCATGTGCGACGGTGTTACCCAGGGCGAGACGGGGATGGAGCTGTCGCTGTTCTCGCGCGATGTGATCGCCCTCTCCACCGCCATTGCGCTGTCGCACCAGATGTTTGATGCCGCTGTCTATCTGGGCGTGTGCGACAAGATCGTGCCCGGCCTCATCATCGGCGCGCTTTCATTTGGCCATCTGCCCGCCGTGTTCATCCCCGCTGGCCCCATGACATCGGGCCTGCCCAATGACGAGAAGGGCAGGATCCGCCAGCTTTACGCCGAGGGCAAAGTCACCCGCGAGGCGCTGCTGGAGGCTGAGGCGCAATCCTATCACGGTCCCGGCACCTGCACATTTTACGGCACCGCCAATTCCAACCAGATGCTGATGGAAATCATGGGCCTGCATCTGCCCGGCTCCACCTTCATCAATCCAGGAACACCGCTCCGCGATGAAATCACCAAGGCCGCAACCAGGCAGGCGCTCTCGATCACCGCCCTTGGCAACAGCTACATGCCGATTGGCCGCATCTATGATGAGAAGGCCGTGGTCAATGGCTGTGTGGGACTTCTTGCCACCGGCGGCTCCACCAACCACACGCTGCATTTGATCGCCATGGCGGCGGCGGCGGGCATTGCCCTCACCTGGAATGATCTCTCCGAACTTTCCAAAGTGGCGCCGCTGATGACCCGCATCTATCCCAATGGCAAGGCGGACGTGAACCATTTCAACGCCGCTGGCGGCATGGGTTTCCTCATGCGCGAGCTTTTGCAGGCTGGGCTTCTGCATGAAGATGTGGCGACGATCATGGGCCCCGGCCTCAGCAACTATCTGGTCGAACCCAAACTCAAATCGGGTGAATTGTGCTGGCAGGACTCGGCCAGGACCTCCGGCGATGAGTCAGTGCTGCGCGGCTGCGGCAATGCCTTTCAGGCCACGGGCGGGCTTAACATGCTGGACGGAAATCTCGGCCGCGCCGTCATCAAGACATCGTCGATCCCGGCTGACCGCCATATCATCGAAGCGCCGGCGCGGGTGTTTCATAGCCAGGAGGAGCTGCACGCCGCCTTCAAGGCGGGCGAACTCAATCGCGATGTTGTGGCCGTGGTGCGCTTTCAGGGGCCCAAGGCCAATGGCATGCCGGAGCTCCACCGGCTCACCCCGCCCCTGGCTGTCTTGCAAGACAAAGGTTTCCGCGTGGCCCTGGTCACTGATGGCCGCATGTCGGGCGCATCGGGCAAGGTGCCCGCTGCCATTCATGTGACACCCGAGGCCGCTGATGGCGGCGCCATAGGCCGGATAGAGGACGGCGACATCATCCGCCTCAATGGCGATACGGGTGAGCTTGTCGTGCTTGCTGATCTGACCACACGCGCTCCCGCCACCGCCAATCTCGGCCCCAATAAATCCGGCACGGGGCGCGAGTTGTTTGAAGCCTTCCGCAACATAACCGGCCGCGCCGACCAGGGCGCCGCCATTTTCGAGGTCGCATGATGCAAACAGGGATCGAAGCCATTCTCAAGGCGGCGCCGGTCGTGCCGGTGATGGTGATTGAAAATCTGGCCGACGCCGTGCCGCTGGCGCGCGCCCTTGTCAAAGGCGGCTTGCCGGTCCTTGAAATCACGCTCCGCACCCGGGCCGCACTTGAGTGCATCCGCGCCATTATCGCCGAAGTGGAAGGGGCCATTGTGGGTGCCGGCACGGTGCTTGACGCCAAGAAGCTGAAAGAGACCGAGCATCTGGGTTGCGCCTTCGCCGTCTCGCCTGGCTCCTCGAAAGCCCTGCTTGATGCGGCAGAGGATGTTCTCATTCCCCTGCTGCCGGGCAGCGCCACAGCCTCGGAATGCATGGCGCTGTTGGAGCGCGGCTACGCCTACCAGAAATTCTTCCCCGCCGAGGCCGCAGGCGGCACTCCTTACTTGTCTTCGCTGGCCTCGCCACTCCCACAAGTGAGCTTCTGCCCCACCGGCGGCATCACCCTGGAATCCGCCCCGCGCTACCTCAAGCTCGCCAACGTCATCACCCTCGGCGGCTCCTGGATGGCACCAAAAAAACTGGTGGAGGCCAAGGACTGGACCGCAATCGAGAAACTGGCCCGCGAAGCGGCGGCGTTGAGTCAACGGCCTTGAACCGCAGATACATTCTTCTCTTCTCCCTTGGGAGAAGAAGGGGCCCGTCGCCCTTGTCTGCGACGGGAAGATGAGGGGACACCGCCGCCAAACAATAAGCGCCGGTGTTCCCTCACCCTCCCATTGCAAGGGCAATGGGCCCCTCCCTCTCCCAAAGGCTAATGAATGCACACATCTTTTTCTGCTTTGTCACGCTGACGGAAAGGGCCCTCGCAGACAGCCACGGGAGAAGGCCATCAATGGGCAAGGCTTTGCCTGTTGTCGCCTTCTCCCGTTCGCGCCTTCGCGAATGGGAGAAGGTGGCCGAAGGCCGGATGAGGGCCCTCTTGACCTCAGGCTCCACCCCTGCATTATCCTCCTATGGCCTATCAAACCGAAAAATCCCTCACCCGCGCCAGATCCCTGCGCCAAGCCGACACCGAAGCCGAGCGCCGCCTGTGGGAAGCGCTGCGCGCCCGGCGTCTCGGCGGCTTCAAATTCGTGCGCCAACTTGGCATAG
>JANOTU010000506.1:0-1892 GCA_031416515.1 Hyphomicrobiales bacterium | reverse complement strand
TGATGCTCGCCCATCGAGCCATGATGCGAAACACCGGTGAAGCACACACCGAACCCGCATAATGTCAGGACACGGTGCAAATGGCCATTGGCCTCGACCGAATGCCTGGCAAGACCTGGGGCGGACTTGATCATGGCGGGTTCATCGCCGCCGATCAGCGTGTAGGGCACGCTGGAATAGAACGTGTCAAACAGCCGGTGCGAGGCCCACCAGTCGATCTGCGCGGTGGAGCGGCACAGCGAATCGCCAAGCCCTGCGGCGGAAAGCCAGGTTGGCGCATCGGCTGAAACCTTGAGGTCGAGGAAAATGCCGCGCGGCGCATGGGCGGGAAGCGAGGTCTTGTAGCCATTGCGCAATGTGACGGAGGCAGTGGAGGCCGCATAGCCGTTCATCGAGGCGGCCGTACCAAACACCGCGTATTTCCGACCATCCAGAAAGGTCGCGTATTTGCAGGTATCCGACAGCGCGCCCGAGCCCACTGCGACAATGGCATCGCAGTGCCGGGTTTTGTCCTTCAAATCCATAATTGTCGGCTCGTCGCATTCAAGATCGCCGGAGAGCACAAATTCCTCAATCGCCCCCAGCGGCTTCAAATGCTTGGCCACGCGCCGCCCCATGGCTTCATGCGTGTTGACATCGCTCACCACGGCGATGCGCTTGCCCAATTTGAGGGGGCCCAGCATATCGGCCTCGCCGCCATCAAGTGTCTCTGCAAGATGGATTTTCTCGAACGGCACAGCGGCGCGTTTTCCGGTCTCGGGGTCTTCCCATTCGCCCGCCACGAATTGGTCGATGAGGTGGTTCCAGTCAGTCATGTTGCGCCTTGGCAAAATTGGCGATACGGGCGTTCCAGCCAGCGACGGCGGGCCAGAGATCGCGGTAGATGGCGAGAAGTTCAGTGTAGCGCGCATGGGCTTTGGGTTCGGGCGTAAAGGTCTTGGTGATTTTACCCGCCATGGCGGCGGAGGCTTTGGCGATTGTTCCAAACCAGCCCGCACCCTTGGCGGCGGCAATGGCAGCCCCCAGCGATGACGCCTCAACAGTGTCGGAGCGCTTGACCGCGCGGCCTGAACAATCACTCAGGATCTGGCACCATAAATCCGAGGCGGCGCCGCCGCCGATGGCCACATAATGATCAATCGGCTGGGTGGCGCGCTCAATGTCGGTGGTGAGCATGGTCTGTTCCAGGGCGATGCCCTCCAGCATGGAGCGGTAGACATGGCCGCGTGTGTGCGAGGACGCGAATCCCGCGATCACCCCGCGTGCCTCTGAATCCCAATAGGGCGTCATCGAGCCAGACCAGTAAGGCACCGTCACCAGCCCCTCGGAGCCGATGGGCAGTTTCGCGGCTTGCGTCTCAAGCTGGGCGAACATTGCTGCGGCTTGCGCGCTGTCCAGGCCGAAGAGCTGGGTCGCCATCCAGTTGACCAGAAGTGTGCCAGCGCGAATGGCGCTTTCATAGACAAAGCCAGAATCTGCCATGGCGGTGGCGGTGCGAAAAGATCGGTGATGGCGGTAGCCCGGCCCAAAGCTGCCAGAGACAACCGCCGTGCCCATATTGATATAGGCGCGGCCCGGCACAAAGAAATCTGCGCCCGTGCCCGCGCACTGGCCATCGCCGCCGCCGGCCACAACTTGTGTGCCCGCAGAGAGCCCCGTGGCCTTTGCCGCCGCTATGCTCACCGTGCCCATCACCTCGCCGGGGCGCGTGAGGCGCGGCACGCGTGCGCGGTCAAGGCCAACCGCGCCCAGCAGTTCATCCGACCAATCTCCCTTCGCCAGATCTATCATCCCCATGGGATCAGCGGAAGCAAGAGACATCACCCAATCGCCAGTGAGCCGGTAAGTCAAAACCCCGTGCACCTCCGCCGTCATGCGCTTGGCGGCCCACA
>JANOTU010000505.1:0-3085 GCA_031416515.1 Hyphomicrobiales bacterium | reverse complement strand
GAAGGCCTCGATGTGGGCACCGTGAACATCTGGGAAGTCCCCGGCTACCGCATCGAGATGTCGCCCTTCGGCGGCATCAAGGATTCCGGCAACGGCATCAAGGAGGGCGTCATGGAGGCCATGAAGTTCTTCACCAATGTCAAAACCTGGTCCCTGCCATGGCCTGCATGAAGGCGGTTATACCAGAGTTCACAGACTTTGACCTTTCTTGCCTTCCCCCCTTGCGGGGGAAGGTGGCCAGCGTCCCGAAGGGCGCGGGCCGGATGAGGGGTTGGTTCAGCGAGTCCTGCAGGCTGGAGGACCCGCGGGACCGACCCCTCATCCGACGTGAGCCGCCTTCGGCGCTTCGCCACCTTCTCCCGCAAGGGGAAAAGGGAAGTAGAGTGATCACCCATGAACACTGGTTTTACAAAATAAACTTCGACAGATCGGCGTTCCGCGCCAGATCGCCGACATGCTTTTCCACGTAAGCCGCATCAATGGTAATTTTGTCGCCGGAACGATCCGTGGCATTGTAGCTCACCTCGTCAAGCACGCGCTCCAGCACGGTTTGCAGCCGCCGGGCGCCAATGTTCTCAATCGCGGCATTGGTATCAGCCGCAATGCGGGCGATGGCGTCGACGCCGTCATCGGTGAAATCAAGCGTCACCCCCTCGGTGAGCAAAAGCGCGCAATATTGCTTGAGGAGACTCGCTTCCGGCTCCTTCAGGATGCGGACGAATTCCTCGCGCCCCAGCGCTTTCAGCTCAACCCGGATCGGCAAGCGCCCTTGCAATTCAGGCAGCAAGTCAGAGGGCTTGGCGATATGAAAGGCGCCAGAGGCGATGAACAGCACGTGATCGGTCTTCACCGGCCCGTGCTTGGTTGAAACGGTCGTCCCCTCAATCAGCGGCAGCAAATCGCGCTGCACGCCTTCGCGGCTGACATCTGCGCCCTGGCGCTCGGAGCGGGCGCAAATCTTGTCGATCTCGTCGAGAAACACAATGCCGTTGTTTTCCACCGCATCAATGGCCTCGGTCACGATCTGCTCTTGGTCGAGCAGCTTGTCGCTCTCCTCAGCCAGCAAGACATCATGGCTGGCCTTCACCGTCATGCGCCTTGTCTTGCTGCGGCCGCCAAAGGCCTTGCTCATCATGTCGGAAAGATTGACCACGCTGGCTGAGCTTCCCGGCATTCCCGGAATATCAAATGAGGGAATGCCGCCTGTATCGGCCACCTGAATTTCAATTTCCTTGTCATCAAGCTCGCCAGACCGCAGTTTCTTGCGAAACGATTCGCGCGTGGTCTCAGACGCTTTCTCGCCCACCAGCACCTCAACCACCCGCGCTTCCGCATTGAGCTGCGCCTGCGCCTCAACGCCTTTGCGCCGTGCGGACTTCACCATGGCAATGCCGCTCTCAACCAGATCGCGGATGATCTGGTCGACATCGCGGCCCACATAGCCAACTTCGGTGAATTTCTTGGCCTCCACCTTGATGAAGGGCGCGTTCGCCAGTCTCGCCAGCCGCCGCGCAATCTCGGTCTTGCCCACTCCCGTGGGCCCGATCATCAGAATATTCTTCGGCATCACCTCTTCGCGCATGACACCAACCAGTTGCTTCCTGCGCCAGCGATTGCGCAAGGCGATGGCCACAGCCCGCTTGGCATCCATCTGGCCAACAATATGCCGGTCAAGTTCAGAGACAATTTCGCGGGGAGAAAAATCAGTCATTCGCCGAGACTTTCAAGGGTCACATTGTTGTTGGTGTAAACGCAAATCTCCGCCGCAATCGCCATGGCTTTTCGCGCAATCGCCTCAGCGTCCATGTCGGTGTCAATCAGGGCGCGCGCCGCAGCCAGCGCATAGTTGCCGCCGGAGCCGATGGCAGTCACACCTTTCTCAGGCTCCAGCACGTCGCCGGTGCCGGTCAGAACCAAGCTGACATTCTTGTCCGCGACAATCATCATGGCTTCCAGCCGCCGCAGATAACGATCCGTGCGCCAGTCCTTGGCCATGTCAACGCATGCTCTGGTGAGTTGTGCCGGATATTGTTCCAGCTTGCCTTCAAGACGCTCAAACAGCGTCATGGCATCAGCGGTGGCGCCTGCGAACCCCGCAATCACCAGCCCCGAAGCGCCGAGCGGCCGCACCTTCCGGGCATTGCCCTTGATGATCGTCTGCCCCAGACTCACCTGCCCATCGCCCGCGATGACCACTTTGCCACCCTTTCGAACTGTCAAAATCGTCGTGCCGTGCCATTGCGGAATATCCGCCATATCGCTGTCCTTTCAAATGCCCGCTCCATGTAGGCGTGGGACCCGTGAAAGAAAAGGGCAGTGAAGTCTATGTCAGAGCGCGGAGTGCAGCGCCTTCAGATGTTCGAGATTTTCGGCCGCACGCCGCCGCGTTTCGTCATCCTTGGCGTCGGCCAAATCTTCCTCCGCGTCCTTGATCTGCCCAGCCAAGGCGGCGGCGTCGAGTTCGGCCAAGGGGACAGCGACTTCGGCCAAGAGGGTCAGGCCCTTTGGGTTCACTTCGGCCAAGCCGCCGCGCACGAAGATTTTCTCATCGGCGCGGCCATCGTGAGAGATTGTCACCACGCCGGGGCGAAGTGTTGAAATAATCGGGGCATGGCCTGCGAATATGCCCATGTCGCCTTCAGTGCCGGGGATGCTGACTGAGGCCACGTTGCCAGAGAACAGCAGCCGCGAGGGACTGACCAGTTCAAAATAAAGATCAGCCATGGGCCTTACGCCGCATCCGCAGCCAGACGCTGGGCTTTTTCCACCGCCTGCTCGATGGTGCCGACCATGTAGAAGGCAGGTTCGGGCAGATGGTCGTAGGTGCCGTCGCAAAGGCCCTTGAAGCCCTTGATGGTGTCTTCGAGTTTCACCTGCACGCCGGGTGAGCCGGTGAACACGGCGGCCACGTCGAAGGGCTGCGAGAGGAAGCGCTCGATCTTGCGGGCGCGGGCCACCGCGAGCTTGTCTTCTTCCGAGAGCTCATCCATGCCGAGAATGGCGATGATGTCCTGCAGCGCCTTGTAGCGCTGAAGGATGACCTGCACACGGCGGGCGGTGTCATAATGCTCTTCGCCGATGACGC
>JANOTU010000504.1:0-2601 GCA_031416515.1 Hyphomicrobiales bacterium | reverse complement strand
CCCGCTGATGAACACCGCCGCGATGACCCCTGTCAGCAGCCAAATCGCCGACGCCGCCCCCGGAAACTGGGTGGACCGTTTCCTCCCAAAGCCTCTGCGCCCCTATGCAAGGCTCGCCCGCCTCGACCGCCCCATCGGCTGGTGGCTCCTTCTGCTGCCCTGCTGGTGGGGGCTGCTTCTGGGTCAAATCAAAGCCGGCGAAACGTTTCCCAATCTGTTATACGCCGCCCTCTTCCTGCTGGGCGCCATCGTCATGCGCGGCGCTGGCTGCGCCCTCAACGACATCGCCGACCGCGATTTCGATTCCCAAGTCGCCCGCACCCGCTCGCGCCCGATTCCTTCGGGGCAGATCAGCGTCAAACAAGCTGTTGTGTTTCTTGTCGCACAGGTTCTCACCGGCCTACTCATCCTCATCCAGTTCAATTCTTTTACAATCGCACTGGGTGCTTCCTCCCTGATCATCGTCGCCATCTACCCTTTCATGAAACGCATCACCTGGTGGCCGCAGGCGTTCCTGGGCCTGGCCTTCAACTGGGGAGCGCTGGTGGGCTGGAGTGCCATCCACGGCAATCTCGCAGCACCTGCCGTCGCCCTCTATCTCGGCGGAATATTCTGGACGCTGGCCTATGACACCATCTACGCCCAGCAAGACAAGCAAGATGACGCGCTGATCGGGGTTAAATCCACGGCACTGAAATTCGGCAGCGCCAGCATCTATTGGATTGCAGGCTTCTTCGCGGCAGCGCTGGTTTTCCTTGATCTTGCTTTATGGCTTGCAGGCGCTTTCCTCTTTGCCCATATCGGGGTGGCTGGTGCCGCCCTTCACGGTGCCTGGCAAGTTTCAAAGTTCAAGGCGGATGATCCCCAAAGCTGTCTTGACCTCTTCCGTTCCAACCGCATCTTTGGCCTCCTCATCACCGCATCGCTTCTTCTGGATCTCCTCATCCCATGATTGACACTCTTCTCACCATTGCCTCTGACGCCGTCGCCCATGCACGGAAAATTGGCGCTGACGCCGCCGAAGCCATCATCGTCGATGGCCGCGCCACCGATATAGAAATGCGCGAAGGCAGAATTGAAAAGTTGGAGCAGGCGGAAGCCCGCAGCATCAGCCTTCGCGTGTTTCACGGCAAATCCTCCGCCAGCATCTCGGGCAGCGTCCTCACCAGGGAGGCTATCATCCGCCTTGCTGAAAACGCGCTGGCTATTGCCAGGCTGGCACCGCCCGATCCCCACTCAGGCATCGCCGATTCCGGCCAGCTTGCCACAAGTTTCCCTGCGCTTGATCTCGAATCCGAATCACTGCCGGACACGGCGGGTCTTGAGGCCATGGCTCGTGAAGCTGAACAGGCGGCGCTGTCGGTCAGCGGCGTCGCCAAGTCCGGCGGCGCTGGCGCATCGGTCTTCGACCGCAGCATGGCGCTGGTCATCTCCAACGGTTTCGCGCAAGGGTATCGCCGCACCAACGCATCGGTCAGCGTCTCAGCCATCGCCGGTGAAGGCACATCAATGGTGCGCGACTACGATTATTCCTCCGCCGTGCATCGCGCTGACCTGCGCTCATGCGAATCGGTCGGCATTGAAGCGGGCCAGCGCGCCGCCAGACGCCTGCATCCGCGAAAGGTCAAATCGCAAGCGGTCCCCGTCTTCTATGATCGCCGCGTGGCCTCAAGCCTCATCGGCCACTTGCTGGGCGCCATCAATGGCGCAGCCATCGCGCGCGGCACCAGCTTTCTCAAGACCAAGCTCGGCCAGCAGATATTCCCCACTGGCATTGCTATCGTCGATAACCCATTCAAGGCGCGCGCTCCCGGTTCGCGCCCTTTCGACGGCGAAGGCCTCGCTGGCGCGGCCCGCAACATCATTGATCAAGGTGTGCTCACCGGCTGGTTGCTTGATCTCCGCTCAGCCCGCCAGCTTGGCCTTGCCCCAACCAGCGGGGCATCGAACATCCACATGCAGGCCGGAACCCTGTCCCCGCATGCCCTCATGCGCGACGTGACCAACGGCCTCTATGTCACCGAAATGATCGGTGCCAGCATCGACATGGTCACCGGCGACTACAGCCGCGGCGCCTCCGGCTTCTGGATCGAGAACGGCGAACTCACCTATCCGGTCAGCGAAATCACCATCGCGGGTAACCTGAAAGACATGTTCATGAGTGTAACCCCCGCCAACGATCTCGAATTCCGCAGTTCAGTCAATTCCCCAACCTGCCGCGTGGAGGGCCTGACCATTGCCGGCCTCTAGGCAACTCCTCCACATGGTGGTGGGCGGCGAACTCTCCGACCTCAAGGGTGTCGATTTCAAAGACCTCTCAAAACTCGATGTCGCCGGCTTCTACCCCACCTACGCGCAAGCCCACCAAGCCTGGCTCAGCAAAGCCCGGGAAACCATCGACAACGCCCAAATGCGCTATTTCATCGCGCATCTCCACCGGCTGTTGGACCCGGCAAAGCCTGAGAAGAAAAACTAGCGGTGCTGATTTGCAAATTTTCCGGTTCTGTCGGAGTCGAAAAATGACGACTGCATCAGCAATGCCGATATGGACTCCTCCAGTTTTGCTCGACCGGAGAATTTTGCTCTCAAGACATCGTCGAT
>JANOTU010000503.1:0-6917 GCA_031416515.1 Hyphomicrobiales bacterium | reverse complement strand
GTGGCCAAGAAGGTTGACGGCATCGCCGTTGCCCCTTCGAATGCGGCCGCCATGGCTGTGGCCCTCCAGGCCGCCAAGGACGCCGGCATCCCGGTGCTCACCTGGGACTCCGACACATTGCCCGAGAACAAGGATCTCCGTCTCGCCTATATCGGCACGCACAATTATGAGATCGGCGTGAACCTCGCCAAGATCGCCATGGAAGTGAAGCCCAAGGGCGGCACCATCTGCATCCAGTCAGGCGGTGCGGCTGCCTCCAACCACAATGAGCGCATGCAGGGCATCCGCGACACACTGGCGGGCGCGAAATCCGCTGCCTCGCCAGGCGACCGTCTGGCTGGGGCCAATGGCTGGACCGAAATCGATGGGTGCCCGCTTTACACCGACGACGATTTCCCGCGTGCGGTGCAGCAGTTTGAAGACATCATGGCCAAGAACCCCAACCTTGATGCCTTCATCCCGACTGGTGGCTTCCCGCAATTCATCCCCGATGCAAATCGCGCCGCTGTTGAGAAGTACAAGGGCAAGATTGCCGACAAGTCGCTGGCTCTCGTGGTTGCCGACACGCTCCCCATCCAGATCGAGCAGATGAAGGAAGGCCTGTCTCTCGGCCAGGTCGGCCAGCGTCCCTTTGAAATGGGTTACATGACCATGATGGCCTTCCAGGCCATAAAGGACGGCAAGCCAGCCCCGGCTGATCCGACCTACACCGGCCTGGATGTTTGCACGCCCGCCAACGTCGATACCTGCATCGCCAAGTAAGGGTTTTTGAAAATGGAGAAGCGGGGGGAGGTTCCTCCCGCTTTTCTGTGTCGCGAGTCCTATACAGATGGATGATTGCGCAGGATTTGGGGACGCGGCATAAGGTTTAAATGGAAGAAAAATGGCAGAAGAGTTTTCCCGTTTCCTGGGAGCAGTTCCACCGCGATGCCCGCGCACTTGCGTGGCGGTTGAGCGGGGCGGGGCCGTTTCATGCGGTGGTGGCGGTGACGAGGGGCGGGCTGGTGCCAGCCGCAGTGGTGGCGCGAGAGCTTGGCATCAGGGTGGTTGAAACTGTCTGTGTGGCGTCATATGATTACGACAAGCAAGGTCAGGTGCAAGTCCTCAAGAAGATAAGCGCTGATATCGGGAGGGATGATGGCGGTGCAGGCGTGCTGATCGTCGATGATCTGGTAGATACGGGCGCCACGGCGCGGGTGGTGCGCGAGATGCTGCCGAAAGCTCATTTCGCCACGGTCTATGCCAAACCGGCGGGGCGCCCCCTGGTCGATACTTTCATCACCGAGGTCAGTCAGGATACCTGGATCTATCTGCCATGGGACATGGGACTGCAGTTTGCGCCCCCCATTGGCGACAAGGCTCCGGCCTAAGCCGCCGTGTCCTCGCTCACGCCACTCGGGCTTCTGTTCCTGGTCTTCCTGCTCCAGTTCAAGCACTTTATCTGCGATGGCCCGTTGCAGACCATTGGCATGGTCTGGGCCAAGCGCATTTATGGCAAGCCGCTGGGGCTTGCCCATGCGGGGCTGCACGGCCTGGGGAGCCTGATTGTGATGCTGGCCATGGGTGTGCCGTGGGGGTTGTCGGCGGGCATGGCTCTGGCTGAGGCGTTACTCCACTATCACATCGATTTTGCCAAGGAGAACATCGTGCGCAAGGCGGACTGGACCGTCAAGGATGCCTATTTCTGGTGGGCGCTGTCTTTTGACCAGGCGCTGCACCACGCCACCTATCTGGTGATGGCGGCCATATTGATTCCGAAAACAGGACTGACTGGATGAATATTGATGCCGCCGTGGAGGCCGCTGTCGCCAATTATGTGGCAAAACGCCCGCAGAATGCCGCCATGCAGGCGCGAGCGGCCGCTGTCATGCCCGGCGGCAACACGCGCACGGTCTTGTTCAACGCGCCGTTTCCGGTTCGGGCCGCCGCCGCTGAGGGGTCGCAACTCACCGATGTTGACGGCCACATTTATCTTGATCTTCTGGGGGAATATTCCGCTGGAATTTATGGTCATTCGCACCCCCGCATCAAGGCGGCAGTGGCGGAAGCGGCCGCATTTGGCCTCAACATGGGCATGCCGCATGAGAGGGAAGTGGCCTTCGCCGAGGTGGTGACCAGGCGCTTCAATCTTGACCTCGTGCGCTTCACCAATTCCGGCACGGAAGCCAACATGATGGCCCTGGCGGCGGCGCGGTGTTTTACGGGCCGCAAGAAGATAATGCCCATGTCAGGCAGCTATCATGGCGGGTTTCTGTATTTCAGCGACTATGGCATGGCGGTGAACGCGCCGTTTGAGTGCGTTCTGGGGCTCTTCAACAATCTGGAGGCCACAAGAAATCTCATTGAACAGAATGCCCGCGATCTTGCCGCCATCATCATCGAGCCCCTGATGAGCGGTGGCGGCTGCATTCCGGCTGATCCCGCCTTTCTTGCCATGCTGCGCGAGGAGACGGTGAGGCACGGCATTGTGCTCATATTCGATGAGGTGATGACATCAAGGCTGCATCCTGGCGGCTTGAGCGCGCAGCTCAGGCTGGAACCTGATCTCAAAACGCTTGGGAAATATCTGGGCGGCGGCATGAGTATCGGGGCTTTTGGGGGAAGGCGCGCCATCATGGCGCAGTTTGATCCCACCCAGCCCAATTCCCTGCCGCATGCCGGCACTTTCAACAACAACACCTTGAGCATGACGGCGGGCCATGCCGGCTTGACAGAAGTCTATACGCCCGAGGCCTGTGTGGCCCTTAATGCGCGCGGCGATGCCTTGCGCGACTCGCTCAATGATTTGTTCATGCGCTACCAGGTGCGGATGCGGGCCACGGGGCAGGGGTCGATGATCACCCTGCATCCCGTCTCCGGCGACATCCGCACACCGGAGGATTTGGCCAAAGCAGACAAGCGCCTGCGCCGTCTCCTGTTCCTCGACCTTCTCGAAGACGGCATCTACATCGCCGAGCGCGGCTTCATCGCCATGTCGCTGATGGTGACGGACGCCGATTGTACGAGGGTCGTTGGCGCCTTGGAGCGATTCATCAAAAACCGCCGGGAGTTGCTGGTGTGAGCAGAAAAACCGGCCGCGAGGGGACGCGGCCGGTTTCTTGAGGAGCGGTCATCCGGGGAGGGGAGCGGAGACCGCTGGGGTTGACTCAGTAGCAGACCAGAACCTTCTTCTTCTTCCACATATACTTGTGCTGCCACTTGTTCCAGACCTTCACTTTCTTGATCTTGTAAAAGCAGTCTTCGTCATCATAGTAGTTGCCGTAGCCGTAGTCGGGATAGTAGCCGCCGCCGTGATATCCACCGCCAATGTCGATGTTGAAATCAATTTTGGTCTTGGCTTCTGCGGTTGCGGCCATGCCGGTGGCGAGTGTGGCGATAGCGGCGAGGGCGATAAGGGTCTTGCGGATCATGATTTGGTTCCTCTTTGGTGTTGTTGCAGCGGCGGGATCACCGTTGTTGGATGCCTTTCTACGTGAGGCCGCCTGAACCAAGTCTGAGGAGGTTGTTTATCTGGCGTTCATCTTGGGAAGTCGGCGATGAAGCCTATGAAAATGTCTTGAGGGCCATGGATATCATCAATTTGTGAGCCGATTTGCGCCGCACCGAGCTTTGCCGCAAGGCTGCGCGATGGCGCATTGCCCGGCGAAACCGACAGGATAATCGCCTCGACGCCGATGGTTTCCGCCCAGAGCGCCAGCCCATGAATGGCTTCTGTGGCAAAGCCCTGCCGCCGCCAGGCCCCGAAAATCGTATAGCCAATTTCCACCGCGATGCAGGTTTTTTCTCTCAGTTGAAATCTCATCGGCACATGGTGGCAGTTGATATTGCCGATCACGTCTCCGGTTTCTTTCAGGCCAATGGCGCGAATCGACCATGGTCCATAGGCAGGGTTATCCGTCCACTGCCTGAGCCGCAGTTCCGCCACCCATGATTCTTCCAGCCATTCATCGTTAAGGCTCAGCCCAAGGATGTTGCGGCAGGCGGCCAAATCTTTTGCCGCCGTTGCGGCCAACCCGGCCAGCGGCACCAGCCGCAGGTTAAGCCGCTCGGTTTCGATATCCATCACAGTTGCGCTCGCAGCGCAGCACCCAAATTGCCTTTGGCCGCAGCGCGCACATTCTCAAGGCCAAGCCAATCGGCCATCAGGCGCAATTCGGGTGCCAGAGCGGCGGCGGTTGCGCCCGGGTCCGCATGATCTTCAAGATGGGCGGCATTGGCTCGGAGAAAGCCCGTCTCCCGATCAGATTTCAGGCAAACCCTGGCCACAAACCTGTCCCCCATCAAGAAGGGCAGAACATAGTAGCCGAATTTGCGCTTGGGCGCCGGCGTGTAAATTTCGATTCGGTAGTGAAAATCAAACAGCCGCTCCGCCCGGTCGCGGTGCCACACCAGGGGATCAAAGGGCGAGACCAGCGCTGTGCCCCCCGCCTTGCGCGGCAGTTTCGCATCGCGGTGCAGATAGCTTGGGTGTTTCCAGCCCTCGACCTTCGCAGGCACCAGCGTGCCGTCTTCCACCAACTCTGCCAGCGCGCGTTTGGTGTCGGGGCCCGGCAAACGGAAATAATCGCGGAGATCAAATTCCGTAGCCACCCCCAAAGCGCGAGCTGAAAGTTCAAGCAGACGGCGAAAGCCTTCTTCCTCAGATGGCGTTGGCAAATTGAGAATGTCCGAGGGGATGACCCGTTCCGGCACATCATAGATCCGCTCAAAGCCGCTGCGCGAGGCGGTCGTCAGCAGCCCCTGGTCGAACAGGCATTCCAGCGCCATCTTGCCCTTCGACCAGCCCCACCAACTGCCAGAGCTTTTGCCCGCATCGGGCAAGTCGCTCAACCCTGTTGGCCCGTGGCGGCTAACAAAATCACGCACCGCGTTCACATAGGTTTTTTCTTCGCGGGCAAATTGGTCCATCGACCCATAGGTGCCGTCTCCCCGCATGGCCCGGTTCATGCGCCAGCGCATCAAGGGGTGCAGTTCCAGCGGCACAAGACTGGCCTCATGCGCCCAGCATTCAAACAAGGCGCGGTTCTTGTTGGCAAAGCCGCGGGTGTTGAGCGCCGCGCGATCATAGGCGCCAAGGCGCGAGTAAAGCGGCAGGTAGTGCGAGCGCACCAGCACATTCACACTGTCGAGCTGCAGCAGATTGATCTGCGCCACGGTATTTTTGATATGCGTCCAGGTGACCCGCCTGGAGCGGTCGCGATGATTGAAACCCTGTGCGGCAAGCGCCACACGCCGCGCCTCGCTCAAAGACAAGGCCTGTTTCAAGAAAGCGTCTTTCGCATATTCAGCTTGGCATCGGCAAAGCCGTGGTCGCGGTAAAGCCGGAGCGCCGCCTCATTGGCGGCATAAACGGCGATGGTCATTTCGCTGCGGCCAACGATTTTGGCGCGGACCTCGCATTCCGCCAGCAGGGCCGATCCCACCCCCAGCCCCCGCGCCGTTTCGGTCACCACCAATTCGCACACATGCGCCGCTGTCGACGGCATTTCTTCGCCTTCGCCGGTCTCCTCAACCTTGGTGAAAACCACAGCGCAACCCAGAAACGCCGTGCCATTGAGGGCCACGAGAATGACGCCCGCCATCTCTGAGCAGTTGTTGCGCAGGCGCTCAATGTACCAGGGGCCGATATCATCCGCGGGTTTGAGCCTCGCATTGTATGTCAGTTCCGCCGACTGCAACTCGCGCAGCAGCCCCAGCAGCGCCGCCTCATCGCTGTCGCGGTATTCGCGGATGGTAAAATTGCGGATTATGCGGCCTCGTCATGCCAGACGGCATCGGCGGGGATTGCGGCATGATGGGCCAGCGCTGGATTGCGCTTGTAGAGCGTTGAGCAATAGGGGCAGACAATCTCGCTGGCCTTGCCCATGTCCAGAAACACATGCGGATGATCGAAGGGAGGACTGGCGCCGACGCACATGAATTCACCTGCGCCGATTTCAATTGAAACGACACCCATGTCATTGTGGAAATGTGGCGTGGCGCCGGTTGCCATGTGTCCTCCGAAAAGCCTTGAGTAGCCTCGCGAATAGCATAAATGATGGGCCATGCACACATTCAATTCAGACGGCGTTGAAATCGCCTTTGACGACCAAGGGCAGGGGCCAGCCATCCTCCTGATCCACGGTTTTGCCTCCAATGGACGGGTCAATTGGCACGGCAGCGGCTGGGTGAAAACCCTCTTGGAGGCGGGTCGCCGGGTTATCACCATCGACAATCGTGGGCACGGCGAGAGCGAAAAGCTTTACAATCCAGAACTCTACCCTGCTCTGACAATGGCGGAAGACGCAAGGCGGCTGCTCGATCATCTGGGCATGGCCCGCGCTGATGTCATGGGCTATTCCATGGGGGCGAGGATTGCCGCACTGCTCACCCTGCATCACCCCCACCGCATCGCCCACGCCGTCTTCGCAGGGCTTGCCGCGCGCATGATCACGGGAGTTGGCGGAGGCGCGGCAATCGCCGCAGGCCTCGAAGCCCCATCGCTTGCCGATGTGACCGACCCCACGGCCCACGCCTTCCGCATTTTCGCCGAACAAACCCAAAGCGACCTCAAGGCGCTGGCCGCCTGCATGCGCTCATCGCGGGTGAAAATTACCGCCGAAGAACTGGCGCGAATTTCTGTTCCGGTGCTTGTTGTAGCAGGGGAGAAAGACGATATCGCAGGCGATGTCGCAACCCTGGTCGCCGCCATTCCGGGAGCCAGGGGCATCACCTTGCCGAATCGCAATCACATGAACGCGGTGGGTGACAGGGGCTACAAGGAGGCGGTGATTGGATTCTTGGCTGAATGAGGCTGTGGCAGGTTGGGGAGCGGCGACGTCTCGTCGCCGACGCGCACGGGACGTGCGTGGACGGCGCAGACGTGCCAGGATGAGTCAAGACCCGCGCGACGATCAGCAGCCGTTGCCGCCGCTGCG
>JANOTU010000502.1:0-1861 GCA_031416515.1 Hyphomicrobiales bacterium | reverse complement strand
CTCCCCCGCAAGGGGGGGAGGAAAGATTGGTAATCATGCAGATCATATTACCTAGCGTAGGTGTAAACGCTGGTGCCTGCAACCACTGTCTCTACACAGCGACCTTCCAGCGTGCGGTGCTCAAGGGGTGAGTTTTTGGAGCGCGAGCGGAGGCGCTGGTCTTCCACAGTCCAGCTCAAAGTCAAATCAACGAGGGCGAAATCGGCGGGCGCTCCGGCCTCCAGCCTGCCGGTTTCAAGACCGAGCAGCGTTGCTGGCGTTGACGACATGGCTGCCACCAGCCGGTCGAGGCCCACGCCTTCATTATGATGCAGGCCGAGTGCGGCTGAGAGCATGGTTTCAAGGCCGATGGCGCCGAAGGCCGCTTCTGCGAAGGGCAGGCGCTTGGTGTCAGCGCTTTGCGGATCATGGCCGGAGACGATCACATCGATCGCGCCATCGGCCACGCCGCCCACCAGCGCGCGGCGGTCTTCCTCGGTGCGGAGAGGGGGCGAGAGTTTGAAGAAGGTGCGGTAAGCACCGATGTCGTTTTCATTGAGTGTCAAATGATGAATGGAAACACCGCAGGTGACGGGAAGGCCTCTGGCCTTGGCGGCGCGGATAACCTCGAGCGAGGCAGCGCATGAAATTTGCGCGGCGTGATAGCGCGCCCCCGTCATTTCAACGAGGCGCAAATCGCGCTCCAGCATGATGACTTCCGACATCGCCGGAATGCCGGAGAGGCCCAGCCGCCCGGCGATTTCGCTGGCGTTCATCACACCCGTTGAAAGCGTTGGCTCCTCGACATGCTGCACCACCAGCATGTCGAAATCTTTTGCATAGGTGAGGGCGCGGCGCAGCAGATTGGCATTGGCCACGGATTTGGCGCCATCGGTGATGGCAACGGCCCCTGCTTCCTTGAGGCCGCCGATCTCGGTCATCATCTCGCCAGCCAGCCCTTTGGAAATCGCCGCCATCGGGGCCACACGCACTTTGGCGGTATCCCGGGCGCGGCGCATGATGAAATCGACGATGGCCGCGTCATCGATAACGGGCTGGGTGTTGGGCATGACAATCATGGTGGTGACGCCGCCCGCCGCTGCGGCCTCGGACGCGCTCGCCAGCGTCTCGCGGTATTCGGTGCCGGGTTCGCCGGTGAACACGCGCATGTCGATGAGGCCGGGGATGAGGGTGAGGCCCCTGCAATCGGTGATCGCGGCTCCGGGGGTTTCGCGCGTGACTTTGGGGCCAACAGCGAGGATCCAGCCATCCTCAACCAGAATGCCGCCTTTGCCGCTGAGGCCCTGCGCCGGGGCCACGATATTGGCGTTCACATAGGCGCGGCGCTTCATGAATTGCCTCCGCCAGGCTGATTGCGCGACAGGGCATCAAGCACCGCCATGCGCACGGCCACTCCCATTTCCACCTGCTCGCGGATCACCGACTGCGCGCCATCCGCCACATTGGAATCAATTTCCACGCCGCGGTTCATGGGGCCTGGGTGCATCACCAGCGCATCCTTTTTGGCAAAGCCCAGCTTTTCTTCATCGAGGCCAAAGAAGCGGTAATATTCGCGCGTCGATGGCACAAACGCGCCGGTCATGCGTTCATGCTGGAGGCGTAGCATCATCACCACATCAGCGCCGGCCAGGCCTTCGCCCATGTTGCAGTGAACCTCAACGCCGAAATTGGCAATGCCGGTGGGCAGCAGTGTTGAAGGCGCCACCACCCGGACATTTGCGCCGAGCTTGTTGAGCAGATGAATATTGGAGCGGGCCACGCGCGAATGCAGCACATCGCCGCAAATGGCCACGGTGAGCCCTTCAATGCGGCCCTTGCGGCGGCGGATGGTAAGCGCATCAAGCAGCGCCTGTGTGGGGTG
>JANOTU010000501.1:0-2159 GCA_031416515.1 Hyphomicrobiales bacterium | reverse complement strand
CCAATGCTCACCGTACATTAACCAACAACCTCCCCAAATCACCCAATATCGGGCTCAGCAAAAATACCTTACGCTCCACCACCTTTAAACCACGCGGAGGCGGCTTTTGACGGTTTCGCCAACAAAAAAATTTCAGACATTTAGAATTGCTGGCGTCGGTCACGGTGCTTTGAAAGCACGAGGTAATTCTGTCATATATGGGTGATAACCCAGCGCAATGGGTGTGAGTCGCTTGTATTTTCCGATGGTATGGCCTTTCAGCAAGACTGAGTCTGCGGTTGAAGCGGTTGCAGTGGAAGAACCCACCGCTGCAGCCAAACTGCTTTCGAGTTTCGTCACCGCTCTTCCTGAGCCTGTTCTGGTGCTGGACCGGAGCAGCACTGTTGTCATCGCCAATGCGGCGGCAATCGCGGCGCTCGACGGCAATCCGGTTGGCAAGCACATCTCGGCCTCGATCCGCGCTCCTTCAGTGCTTGCGGCGGTGGCTGCTGCGATTGTGGAACAGGCCACCAAACAAGTTGAATATGAATTGCGCTTTCCCATGCCTCGCCATTTTGAGGCCTATGTGTCGCCGATTGCAGGTCAGCACTCGGTGCTCATCTTGCTCAAGGACCTCACCCGCGAGCAGCAGATTGAGCGGATGCGGGCGGATTTTGTGGCCAATGCCAGCCATGAATTGCGAACACCGCTGGCGTCGCTGTCGGGGTTCATTGAGACATTGCTGGGGGCCGCGCGCGATGACGCGCCCGCGCGGGAGAAATTCCTCGGGGTGATGCGCACCCAGGCCGATCGCATGAAGCGGTTGATAGATGATCTTCTCTCATTGTCGCGCCTTGAGCTCAACGCCCATCTCAAGCCTTCAGGCGAGGTTGACCTGGGCCAGGTCGCGCGCCATGTCTGCGATATCATGTCGGGCATGGCGAATGAGGAGGGTTGCGAGCTTCGCCTTGATGTCGAGGAGCTGCTAGCTGTCATCGGAGATTGGGACGAACTGGTGCAAGTGGCGCAGAACCTGATTGAGAACGCCCTCAAATACGCCGGGCGGGCCAAGCTCATCGAGATCACCGGGCGAAGGGACGAGCAGCATGTGAGCCTCACCGTCCGCGATCATGGCCCCGGCATTGCGCCTGAACATATCCCACGCCTCACCGAACGCTTTTACCGGGTGAGCGTTCAGGAAAGCCGCTCGCGCGGCGGCACGGGGCTGGGATTGGCCATCGTCAAGCACATTCTCAATCGCCACCGGGGCCGCCTGCGCATCAGCTCAGAGCCGGGAAAGGGCAGCGCGTTTACCATTACATTGCCAATTTCACACTAATTTCAATAGGTTGAACTGTCATAATACTGTTGTCCAGATGTCACATAATACTCATGCAGGGTACCTAGTTTCCGCCTCGTTGCCAACAGGAATGACATGAACATGAAACGAATACTTATTGCCGTCAGCGCCGCAGCATTGTTTGCCGGCCCTGCTCTTGCCCGTGACCAGATCCGCATTGTCGGGTCGTCCACGGTCTATCCCTTCACCACAGCCGTTGCCGAGGCCTTCGGCAAATCATCGGGCATGAAGACACCGGTGGTTGAATCAACCGGCACCGGCGGCGGCATCAAGCTGTTCTGCGCCGGGGTTGGCGCTGACCATCCCGATTTCGTCAACGCCTCGCGCGCCATCAAGAAGTCCGAATTTGAAGCCTGTGTCAAGGCTGGTGTCACCGAAATCGTCGAGATCAAGGTGGGTTTCGACGGGCTTTCCCTGGCGCACGCGAAGTCGGCCAAGGATTTCGCGCTCACCAAGGCCCAGATTTTCATGGCGTTGGCCAAGCAGGTGCCCGACAAGGATGGCAAGCTGATTGACAACCCTTACAAGATGTGGAGCGACATTGACGCTTCCCTTCCCGCCACCAAGATTGAAGTTCTGGGACCGCCGCCCACGTCCGGCACCCGCGACAGTTTCATGGAACTGGTGATGGAGCCGGGCGCCGCGAAATTCGAGAGCCTCGCAGCCCTCAAGAAGTCCGACGCCAAGGCCTTTGAAAAGGTCTGGAAGTCGATGCGCGAGGATGGCGCCTTCGTCGAAGCCGGCGAGAACGACAATTTGATCGTCCAGAAGCTGCAGGCCAATGCCGATGCCCTGGGCATCTTCGGGTTCTCGTTCCTCG
>JANOTU010000500.1:0-6149 GCA_031416515.1 Hyphomicrobiales bacterium | reverse complement strand
GGCCTTGCCGCTAGCTCTCATCCTCGCGGCAAGGCCTCCCTCCGGCGCTGCGCGCCACCTCCCCCGCAAGGGGGGGAGGAAAAGGGACGGCAGCCACAATGACTTATCGTATCTCGCGGCGCATGGGTCTGGGTGGCATGGCAACCACCCTGCTCTCGCACCATGTACGAGCCGCTGGTGAATTGCCGCCACTGGCCGACAGGCTCCCCCTCAACCCCCGTGTCGTCAACCTCGCCAGCATGGGCCGCGCCACCGGCCAGCAAGGTGGTGAAATTCGGATGCTGATTGGCAGTCAAAAAGACATCCGCTTCATGACCATTTATGGCTATGCGCGCCTTGTCGGTTTTGATGAGAAGCTTGATCTGCAAGCAGATATTCTTGAAAGCTTTGAGTCCATCGAAGACCGTGTCTTCACCTTGAAAATCCGCGAAGGCCATAAATGGTCCGATGGCTCACCCCTCACCTCAGAGGATTTCCGCTATGCGTGGGAAGATGTCTGGCTGAACGAAGGCCTCTCGCCCGGAGGTTTATCGCAATATCTCATGTCCAACGGCAAGGCACCTTTGTTTGAAGTCGTTGATGCCCGCACAGTGCGCTATTCTTGGGAAACGCCGAACCCGGATTTTCTGCCCAGATTGGCGGCGGCGCAGGCCCTCAGCATTGTGGTGCCTGCGGCCTATCTCCGGCAGTTTCACAAGACATATCAGACAGAAGAAAAGCTCGAAGCGTTCATCAAGAAATACAAGGTCAAGAAATGGTCGGCCCTGCATATCAAGATGGCGCGGCAATACCGCCCCGAAAACCCTGAGCTTCCAACCCTCGATCCCTGGCGCAACACCACAACGCCGCCCGCTGATCAATTCGTGTTCGAGCGCAATCCATACTTTCACCGCGTTGACGAGAACGGCGTACAGCTTCCCTATATCGACCGCTTCCTTTTGAACGTCAGCGCCTCATCAATCATTCCGGCCAAGACGGGCGCAGGCGAAACCGATTTCCAGGCAGCCGGCATTGATTTTTCCGACTATGCCTTCCTGAAAGAGGCCGAGAAGCGCCATCCCATCAAAGTTAAATTGTGGAAGCGCACCCAGGGCTCGCGCCTGTCGCTTTTGCCCAATCTCAATTACGCCGATCCTGTCTGGCAGAAGCTGCTGCGCGATGCGCGGGTGCGCCGGGCGCTGTCGCTGGCCATCAACCGGCATGAGCTTAACATGGTGCTGTTCTTTGGCCTGGCGGCGGAGAGCGCCGACACGCTGCTGCCCGAAAGCCCGCTCTACAATGCGTCCCACGCCAAAGCCTGGGCCGCCTATGATCCAGCCCAGGCCAACGCGCTGCTGGACGAGGCGGGTCTCAGCGCCCGCGATGACGACGGCTTCCGGCTTCTCCCCGATGGCAGGCAGTCGCAGATCATTGTCGAGACGGCGGGCGAAAGCACACTGGAAACCGATGCGCTTGAGCTGATCATGGATTACTGGGGCAAGGTGGGCCTCAAGCTCCTGATCCGCACTTCGCAGCGCGATGTGTTCCGTAGCCGCGCCATTGGCGGGGAAATCATGATGGCGATCTGGAGCGGCATGGACAACGGCATCGCCACACCCGCCATGAACCCCGGTCAACTCGCCCCCACCGCCGATGACCAGTTGCAATGGCCGGTCTTCGGGCTTTACACCCAGTCCCACGGCGAATCCGGCAAGGCCCCGGACATCAGCGAAGTGTCTCGGCTCAAGGACCTCTATGATGCGTGGCGCATGAGTTCAACACCCGAAAAACGCAAAGAGATTTGGACCGAAATGCTGGCGCTTTATTCCGACCAGGTGTTCTCCATCGGCCTGATGAACGCGACCCTGCAACCCATCGTGGTCTCGTCAAAACTCGTGAACGTGCCGGAGAAGGCCCTCTGGGGCTTTGAACCCACGTGCTATTTTGGCATCTACATGCCCGATACGTTCTGGCTGAAAGGGGACGCCTGACCGTGCTGAGATACATCCTCTGGCGCATCCTGGTGATGATCCCCACTCTGGTGATCATTTCGGCGCTCGTCTTCACCATCATTGAACTGCCGCCCGGCGATTATTTTGAAAGCTATCTGGCTGAGCTTCGCGCCCAGGGCGAAGGCGCCAATCTTGAGCAGATCGAGGCGCTGCGCAAGCAGTATGGCTTCGACCAACCCTTGATTTTACGATATTTCTGGTGGGTCATCGGCATGTTGCAGGGCGACTTTGGCTATTCCTTTGAATACCAGTTGCCAGTGGCCGATGTGGTAGGCGACAGATTGTGGCTCACCATGCTGGTCTCCTTCGTCACCATCATCTTCACCTGGATCATCGCATTCCCCATCGGCATCTATTCCGCCACGCATAAATACAGCTACAGCGATTACGGCCTCACCTTCCTCGGCCTCATCGGCCTTGCCATTCCCAATTTCATGCTGGCGTTGATCCTCATGTATTTCGCCAATATCTGGTTTGGCACCTCCGTCGGCAATCTCATGGACCAGAAATATCTGGCCGAACCCATGAGCTGGGAAAAAGCCAAATCCATCCTCGAGCATCTGTGGATTCCGGTGATCATCGTCGGGCTGGCCGGCACCGCTGGCATGATCCGGCGCCTGCGCGCCAATCTTCTTGATGAGTTGCAGAAGCAATATGTGACCACGGCGCGCGCCAAAGGCCTGCCGCCCATGCGGGCCCTGGTCAAATATCCGCTGCGCATGTCGCTCAACTTCTTCATCTCCGACATCGGCTCCATCCTGCCCGCCATCATTTCGGGCGCAGAAATCACGGCAATCGTGCTCTCGCTTGAAACCACCGGTCCCATGCTGATCCGCGCGCTGCAAAGCCAGGACATGTATCTGGCGGGATCGTTTTTGATGTTCCTCGCCTTCCTCACCGTGATCGGCGTGCTGATTTCAGATCTTGCGCTCGCCATCCTCGACCCGCGCATCCGCCTACAGGGAAAGAGCACAAAATGAATACGCCCCTTCCCGCGCCCGGCGCGCCATTGCCGCACTATGTTTCAACCGCGCCATTTGATCCCATGACCATCGAGGCCATGACATCGGATCAGTCGCGGGTGCATCTGGCTTCGCAGTGGCGGCTGATGTGGTGGAAGTTCAAGCGCCACCGGGTTGCCTACTATTCCGGGATTTTTCTGGCGCTTTTGTATTTCACCGCAGTGATCAGCGAGTTCCTGGCTCCCTATGATCTTCACACCCGCAATGTGGAGTTCATCCACGCGCCGCCCCAGCGGGTTCATTTGTTTCATGAGGGGAATTTTGTCGGGCCATTTGTGTATGGCTACGACCAACGCCTCAACATGGAAAATCTCAAACGTGAATACACGCCCAACCTCAACAAGGTTCAGCCCATCCGGTTTTTCTGTTCGGGTGCGCTTTACAAGTTCTGGGGTCAGTGGGAGGCGGATAACCATCTGGTCTGCCCCGCAGAAGGAGGTGAACTCTATCTCCTGGGCACCGACCGACTGGGCCGCGATGTTCTCTCGCGCATCATCTATGGCGCCCGGATTTCCCTCACCATCGGCCTTCTCGGCATAAGCTTCAGTTTTATCCTCGGCATCACCATTGGCGGGCTTGCGGGCTATCACGGCGGCTGGTTTGATTTGGCGGTGCAGCGCGTCATCGAGGTCCTGCAGTCCATTCCCAGTATCCCGCTGTGGATGGCGCTGGCTGCGATCATGCCGGTGACCTGGAGTCCCATTGTCATCTATTTCGGCATCACCATGATTCTGGGCCTGCTCGACTGGACCGGGCTGGCGCGGGCCGTGCGCTCCAAACTGCTTTCATTGCGTGAAGAAGAATATGTGCTGGCAGCACAACTCATGGGCGCAGGCACCGGCCGCATCATCGGGCGCCATCTGGTGCCGGGCTTCATGTCTCACCTCATCGCATCGGCCACGCTCGCGGTTCCCGGCATGATTTTGGGCGAGACGGCCCTGAGCTTCCTAGGGTTAGGTTTGCGTCAACCCATCACAAGCTGGGGTATATTGCTAACTGAGGCGAAAAATGTCAGTGTCGTCGCCCTATACCCATGGCTGCTGTTCCCAATGGTTCCGGTCATACTCGTGATCCTGGCTTTCAACTTTCTGGGAGACGGCCTTCGTGACGCAGCTGATCCTTATAACTGACATGGGTGGACATCATTTTAGCGCCAGAACCCGTTAGCGCTTCGCCCGAACGCATCGTGCGCCGGTTCGACAATGCGCGCATATTGATGTACAGCCACGACACATTCGGGCTGGGACATCTCCGGCGCTGCCGCGCCATTGCCCACGCGCTGGTGGAAGAATACCGCGGCCTCACCATCCTGATCATCTCGGGCTCCACAATCGCTGGCGCCTTCGACTACAAGGCGCGGGTAGATTTTGTGAAAATCCCCAGCGTCATCAAGCTGCGGAGCGGCGACTACACCTCCCTCGACAAGCACATTGATCTGCACGACACTCTGATCATGCGCGAGTCGATCATCCGCCACACGGCGGAAACTTTTCAGCCCGACATCTTCATCGTTGACAAGGAGCCGCTGGGTCTTCGCGGCGAGGTGGAAGCAACACTTGCCTATCTCAAAACCCGGGGCACCATCCTCGTGCTGGGCCTGCGCGAGGTGATGGACGCGCCCGAACTTCTCAAAGTGGAATGGCAAAAGCGCGATGTGCTGCGCAAGATGGGCCTGCTCTATGACGCGATTTGGGCTTACGGCCCACCGGATTTCTACAATCCATTGACCGGCCTCGATGTGCCTGACACGGTCAACGCCAAGCTCAACTATGTGGGCTTCCTGCAGCGCAGCCTGTCGCACCAGATCATCCCCGAGCACCGCCCAGAAGGCGAATATATTCTGGTGACGCCAGGTGGTGGCGGCGACGGCGCAGAGCTGGTCCATAATGTGCTGGATGCCTATCGGCAGGACTCCAGCCTCACCCACAAGCTGGTGATCGTTCTGGGCCCCTACATGCCAGGGCGGCAGCGCCGCAAGCTGATCAAGAAAAGCGCCAAGATACCCGGTGTCAGAATCATTGAGTTTGATACGCAGATGGAAGACCTTGTGGCCGGGGCCAAAGCGGTGGTCGCCATGGGCGGCTACAATACCTATTGCGAAATCCTGTCTTTCGACAAACCAGCCCTGATCGTGCCACGCCTTTTACCGCGCCAGGAGCAGTTCATCCGCGCGCGTCGCGCTGTGGAACTTGGACTGGTGGACATGTTGCTGCCCGAAGAAGCCGCAGACCCCGCGCGCATGGCAAGAGCGCTGAAAGCCCTGCCCACCCGCATGCCCCCCTCCCAAAGCAGCCCCGGACTTCGCCTCGAAGGATTGGTGCACATTTCAGCCATCGTCGGCAGCTGGCTCGAAAACAAAAGCCGTAAGCATCTCAATGTGGTTGACCAGGTCAGTTGACCAAGCCTGCAATGTTGAAGAAGATCGTCATCATCCTCAAAGGCTATCCCCGCCTGACCGAAACTTTTATCGCGCAGGAACTCCTGGGGCTTGAGGGGGCTGGCCTCACACTTGGGCTGGTTGCCTTGCGCAGGCCCACCGATGCCAAGCGCCATCCGGTGCATGATGAGATCAAGGCCCCCATTCACTATCTGCCTGAATATCTGCATGATGATTACGCCCGTGTGGCGCGCGCGTTTTTCAAGTGCCTGCTGCGGAGAGGCCTGGCTCGAGCAAGCTGGTCGTTCCTCAAAGACTTGCGGCATGACTGGAGCCGCAACCGGGTGCGCCGCTTTGGACAGGCGCTGGTGCTGGCGGCGGAACTGCCAAGCGGCACCGACTGGCTCCATGCGCATTTTATCCACACGCCAGCCTCCGTCACCGCCTATGCCAGCCTGATCACCGGCCTGCCATGGTCATGCTCGGCCCATGCCAAAGACATATGGACCTCCCAGGACTGGGAGTTGCAACGCAAGCTCGCAAGCGCCCAAGGTGTGGTCACCTGCACCAAAGTTGGCTATGAACATTTGCGCAAGCTCAGCCCAGACCCCGCCCGCGTCCATCTCAGCTACCACGGCCTCGACCTCGCCCGTTTTTCCCCATTTCACGATAGCAAACCAGAGCGCAACGGCAGCGACCCCCACGACCCCGTGATCATCCTCAGCGTGGGCCGCGCTGTTGACAAGAAGGGCTACGACA
>JANOTU010000499.1:0-3615 GCA_031416515.1 Hyphomicrobiales bacterium | reverse complement strand
TGAGAAAGTCCAATCCTCACATGATCTCAGAAGCCGAACTCATCATTGACCGCCGCCGCCTGCGCCGCAGGTTGACACTCTGGCGCATTGTCGCAGTGCTGCTGGCGGCTGTGGCTTTGGGCAGCCTCCTGTGGACGCCCGCAGGCCTCAACAAATTTGAAGACCACATCGCGCGGGTGCGCATTGATGGCCTGATCACCGGCGACCAGGCGACTCTGGAATTGCTGGAAACCATTTCTGCGTCCAAGAAAGTAAAGGCCGTCATCGTCCGCATCGACAGCCCCGGCGGCACCACGTCTGGGTCCGAAGCCGTCTATGAAGCCTTGCGCAAGATCGCCAAAGACAAGCCCGTGGTGGCGGTCATGGATACGGTTGCCGCTTCGGGCGGCTACATCACCGCAATCGCCGCTGATCACATTGTGGCGCGCGGCAATACCATCACCGGCTCCATCGGCGTCATCTTCTCGTTTCCCGAAATCTCCAGGCTGCTCGATAGCATCGGCGTCAAGATGGAAGAGATCAAATCAGGCGCGCTGAAAGCCGAGCCATCGCCCTACAAGCCCGTTTCCGATGAAGCGCGCGCTGTTTCAAAAGCCTTGGTGCAGGACAGCTTCAACTGGTTCACCGGCCTCGTGGCCGAGCGCCGCAAGCTCCCCATTGAACGGGTGCGGGTGCTCTCTGATGGCCGTGTCTATACCGGGCGTCAGGCAGTTGAGGTAGGTCTTATCGACGAAATCGGCGGCGAGGAAAAAGCCATTGCCTGGCTGGAGAGCGACCGCAAGATCGAGGCCAAGACCAAAGTGCTGGACTGGCATCTCAAACTAGGTGCCGATCCCACGGGTCTTGGTTTTTCAATCGCCACCGCGGTCCTGCAGTCCATGGGTCTGGGCGATCTGCGCCAGAAGGTCGAACGCGCCAAGCTTGACGGATTGCTCGTGCTTTGGCACCCTCAGTTCTGACATTAATCCAACGGGGTATCTGACATCATGATCAAGTCCGAACTCGTCCAGAAAATCGCTGACAACAACCCCCACCTCTATCACCACCATGTCGAGCGCATTGTGAACACCGTGCTTGATGAAGTGATCTCCGCCATGAAGAACGGCGACCGGGTGGAGCTGCGCGGCTTTGGCGCTTTCTCGGTCAAATCGCGGGGTGCGCGCAAAGGCCGCAACCCCCGCACCGGCACCGCCGTTGAAGTCACCGCCAAGCGCGTCCCCTTCTTCAAAACCGGCAAGGAACTCCGTGAGCGGCTCAACGGCAAGTAAGTGATGACGCTCCGCCGCGCCTTCAACTGGATCATCGGCCTTCCCATCGCCGTCGTGGCCATCGGTTTTGCCATCGCCAACCGGCAATGGATCACGCTGTCCTTCGATCCCTTCTCGCGTGATGCGCCCTTCGCCTCCATCTCCATGCCGCTGTGGGTCCTGTTTTTCTGCGGCGTTTTTGTGGGACTTATCGCTGGCTGGATCGGAGCCTGGTTCGCCCACGCCAAATGGCGCAAGGCCGCGCGTGAGGCCCGCATTGATCTGGTGCGCGCCCAGCAGGAACGCGCCCGTTCCCTTGTGGATACCAACCTTTGAAACTCATCACCGCCAGCGATGTGGCGCGGCTCGCGCCCTACCGCGACATCGTCGAAGCGCTCCGCGCTGGCTTTCGCGCCGACTACACAACGCCGGTGCGCCACCACCACGAAACATCGCCCGCCGCGACTTTGCTCTTGATGCCCGCCTGGTCCAGGGACTGGACCGGCCTCAAAACCGTGGTGGTGAAGACCGATAACGCCGCCTTGGGCCTGCCCACGGTGCAGGCGAGCTACCTCCTGATCGACAACGCCACCGGCTCAACCGTCGCCATGATCGACGGCACCGAAATCACCAGACGGCGCACCGCCGCGGCCTCAGCGCTCGCAGCCGATTATCTCGCCCGCCAAGACGCCTCGCGCATGGTGCTGGTTGGGGCGGGGGCTTTGGCCGCGCATTTTGTGGCTGCCCATAAGTCTGTGCGCCCCATCAACCACGTCGCCATCTACAACCGCAGCCCCGCCAAGGCAGAAGCACTGGCAAAAGAGCTGGGTGCCGAAGTGGTCACCGATCTCGAAGCCGCCATCCGCGAAGCCGATATCATCTCCTGTGTCACCACTTCGACCACGCCCATCGTCAGGGGCGCATGGCTGAAACCCGGCGCGCACGTCGATCTCGCCGGCGCCTTCAAGCCCAGCATGCGCGAAACCGACAGCGAGGTGATCCACCGCGCCCGCGTCTTTGTTGACACCCGCGACGGTGCCATGGCCGAAGCCGGTGATCTCCTGCAAGCCAATTTCGATTTCGCGAAGGTGCAGGGCGATCTCTTCCAACTTTGCCGCGGCACCGCAAAGGGCAGGGCCACTGCAACTGAAATCACCCTGTTCAAATCCTGCGGCACAGCGATTGAAGACCTTGCCACGGCCATCATGGTGTATCAAAAGGCCGCATGAACCCCATCTGCGTTGCCCTCGACACCCCTGATCTCGCCCGCGCCAAACATCTGGCGCGCGTGCTGAAGCCGCATGTGGGATATCTGAAACTCGGCATGGAATTCTTCTATGCCCACGGCGCTGCTGGCTACGAGGCGGTGGCCGCCGAGGGCCTGCCCATCTTCCTCGATCTTAAACTCCACGACATCCCCAACACAGTCGCCTCCGCCATGTCTGCTTTGATGGCGCTTTCACCCAGACCGGCCATCGTCAACGTCCACGCCACCGGCGGTCTCGACATGATGCAGGCCGCGCGTGATGCCGTGGGGGGCCGCGCCAAGCTGATCGCCGTCACCATTCTCACCAGCCTTTCCAATGAAGATATCCGCGCTGCTGGTTTTGATCCAGAGAGGGACACGCAAGAACACGCCCGGTCCCTGGCTGAACTCACCCTCAAGGCTGGCCTCGACGGTGTGGTATGCAGCCCCCACGATGTGGCAGGCATCAAGCAGGCGACATCCAAAAGCTTCCTCACCATCGTCCCCGGCATCCGCCCCGCAGACACAGCCACCCAGGACCAAAAGCGCGTCGCAACCCCAGCCTCGGCCCTTGCATCCGGCGCCGAAATCCTGGTGATCGGCCGCGCCATCACGGGGGCGGATGATCCAGTCCAAGCCGCGCAAGCAATAGGTGCCAGCCTCCATGGCAAGAAATAACCACCATCGCCGTCCTTTCTTCTCTTCTCCCTTGGGAGAAGAAGGGGCCCGTCGCCCTTCCTTGCGACGGGAAGATGAGGGGATGCAGCAGCCAGATAATAAGCACCTGTGCCCCCTCACCCTCCCATTGCAAGGGCAATGGACCCCTCCCTCTCCCAAGAGAGAGGGCTCATGACCGTTAAAGTCAAAATCTGCGGCCTCTCGACGCCTGAGACGCTGGACGCAGCCCTGGCGGCCGGCGCTGAATTTGTGGGTCTTGTCTTTTTTCCCAAGAGCCCGCGCCATGTCCCGCTTGACCAGGCAGCGAAGCTCGCCGCTCGCGCCCGCGGCAAGGCTAAAATCGTTGCCCTCATCGTTGATGCCGATGATCAGGCCATCCTCGATATCAACCACGCCGTGAATCCGGATTATTTTCAGGCCCATGGCAACGAAACCCCGGCCCGC
>JANOTU010000498.1:0-4449 GCA_031416515.1 Hyphomicrobiales bacterium | reverse complement strand
CTTTCTTGGCGTCCAACCGGCAGAAACGTAGCACTTATTGTTGGGTGTCGCCCAAGTGCCCTCTTCTGGCGTCCCGCCCGCCCTTGCTTCGCAAGGGGCGGACTGGATCCAGCGCCCTAATTCAGGCTTCCAACCAGCTCTTGCGCTTTCATCAGGTTTTCTTCGGTGGTCGGAATCGTTGCCGTAAGCTTGAGCGGGCGCAGAATCGCCAGCGCCCGGTTGCAGGCGCGCGCGGCTTCTTCTGCCAGTTCACGTTTCTTGTCCATTTCCGCCACCACGCCCAAGGCCTCGCACAGGCTGTCCTCGGTGTAAGCCAATTGCGCCCGTTCGCCCAGTTTTGCCAGGGAGGCCACTGATTCTCTCAGGATCTCCACCGCCCGGCGCGATGGCTCAACCCGTTTGCTGGCGCGCGCCAGTTGCACCAGCGCATAGCCCAACCGGCTGCCGTAAACCGCCCGGTCCGAATCATTCAGCGTCGGCAAGGCATTCTCAAATGCCAGAACTGATTTTTTCAGATCATCAAGCATGGCGTTCTGCTCCCAGACCGCAAAACGAACATTTCCGACTACCACCTGCAAACTGGCAAACTCAGCAGCATAGAAATCGCGCGAATAAACCAGCAGGGCATCTTCATAAGCGCCAAGGGCCGCAGCGCTGTCGGCAAGTTTTCCCTCCATGGACCACAATGCTTCGTGCAAGCCGCCAACCATGCGCCGCGTGGCGGCCCACGTCGCCGCGTCGCGCTTTCGTGTCTGGTAAGTGGTCGAGCGCCCATACCAGTCCAGGGCCTCGCGCATCATGGCCGCATTTTGAGTCTTTTGGCCCATGGCAGCCAAACCAAGTGCCACATTGCCCTGCGCGATGGCTTTTTCCTCAGCATGGGTGGAAGCAGGATAAAGGCCTTCCGCCTCCTGATACACCGCCACTGTTTCAGCCAGCGCCTTGCCATCTGCAGAACCGATTTTCAGCGCGTAGAGCGCATCGCCAAGGCTGGAAAGGGCAACGGCATAATCGATTGGCTTGGCTTTTTTTGACAGGCTTTCAACCAGTGCCCGGCGCAAGGCGACGGCCTTCTTGAAATCATCTTTGCCTGCGCGCTCATAGCCAAGGCCGTAGCTCAAATCCGCGATATTGGTGGTAACCGCCCGCCAGCTTTCCGGATTGACTTTAAACGCCCAGATGGTGAGCGCGGACTCATAGGCGGCAATCGCCTTGTCAGAAGCGCCTTCAATCTTGAGGCGCATTGCCATGGATTTGTAGGCATCGCCTATTTTGTTCTCAACAATGGCCCACTCATCTTTCTTGTCGAGACGAAGATAAATTTTGGCTGCTTCGATATAGCCTTTGATGGCCGGCTCATAGGAAGTCCCCTTCTCCTCGCGGTCGCCCGCGCTGGTCAGGGCATTGGCTTCAAGCATGACTGTATTGGCCCAGTCCAACGCATCCTTGTCAGGGTGGTAGGCGGTCAGCGCCTTGGCGCTGGTCCTGGCTGCTTTCAGGTAGAGCTCACGGTTGTTGCCGATACCCGCCAAAGCGGAATGAACCAGCGCCAGGCCATTCATGGTCGCCGCCCAGCCTTTCGGGTCGGCCTTGCGAATGCGGAGTTTGAGCGCTTCCTCATAGGCCTTGGCAGCTTTGAGCAAGCCTGCCGCATCGCCGTTTTTCTCAGCAAGGGTTCTCAATACAAGTCCGAGGTTGGCGCTGCTGCTGGCGGCATCGGCATTGTTCTTGGCGGCAATAAAGGCGGGAATGGCCACACGGTAGGCCGCTGCTGACTGGGCATAGGTCTCTGCATCGCCAGTCTGTCCGGCCAGCAAGCGCAAACTGTCGGCACGGTTCCTGTTGAAGATGGCGAAGTCTCTCAACTCAATGACAGGATCAGCGAAAGCCGCTGCTTCCGCATAACGGGTGATCGCTTCTCGCAAACTGTCAGCATTCCTGTCACCGACACCAAGCTCCTGCAGGGCGTTACCCAGCGCATTCAAATAGTGGCCATGGTCCTTGCGGTTTTCCGCTGGAGAGGTTGACGCCAGTATGGCCCGGCGCGCCGCCACCACATCGGGCAACAATTTGCCGTCATTGCGCAGTTCCGCCAGCAATGCCAGCGCATTGGCCTTGGTGGCCATCGTGGCGCGCCATTTGTCAGGATAGGCCTCGCGCGTCCAGATTTTTTCAACCTCCGGGAGCAGCCCTACCACCTCTTCGATCTTTGCCACGTCGCGGGTGAACTCACCAAGCAGGCTCAAGGCGTCTGCGAGACTGTGCCGGTTGCGCGAAAAATCGAGCGGCGCCACAGCGACGCGGCGGATGGACAGGGCTTCACGAAGGCCCTTGACCGCTTCGGCGACAATTATGGCATCCTTGGTAATCCGTGCCAGCTTGACCATGCATCCAGCCATGTTCTCCATGGTCATGGCAAAGCGTTGCGGCTGGGTTTCCTTGTTATGAATACGCAACGACTGTTGATAGGCGGCAATCGCCTCGTTAAGGAGGTCAACCGACGATCCCTCGTTACCCAGCCATTCCAAACTGCTGGCGAGGCTGTTCTGGGCCGATGCCCAAAGCGCGGGATCGCTTTGTTCGGTCCACTGCCCCAGCGCCTTGCGCGCCGCTGCAACAGCGCGCCGTACCGACTTTGCATCTCGGTTGCGTTGGCCCAACAGATAGAGGGCATTGCTCATGTAGTGCTGCGCCCTGGCCCAGTCGGAGGGGTAGGCATCCTTGGTATGGACCTTCATGGCGGCCTCATAGGCCTGGATCGCGGCAAGGAGATTTTCCGTGCCCGGAGTGAATTCGCCAAGCCGGAAATAGGCCAGCGCCAGAGCTTGCTGGGTGACGGCCCAATCTTTGGGCGATTTTTCACGGCTGGTTAATTCCAGCGCCCGGCGATGGGCGGCAATGGAGCGGGTGATTGCGTCAAGGTCGCCAATATGGGCGCCTTCTTCACTGATGACAAAAGCCACGCCGTTGCGGCTCTTGGCCTCCTCCGCCCCCGCGATACCACTCGTCACCAACAGCAACAAACAAACCAATACGAAACGCATTGCCACCACCCATTTTACCAACATTACAACATGTCACGGGCGGCGCAAAGGCCAAATCAGGGCTTGATGACGGCAACCGCCCAGTTTACCGAACTGCTACAGCAATTCTAAAACTAACTGGCATTGAGCGTAAGGACTTCGAAAGATACCAAGTAAGAGGGGCAAAACCCCGGGAAAGAAAGACAAGAAGATTTACCACCAAGGCACAAAGACCACAAAGAAGTCAGAAAGAAACAAGAAGCCTTGCACCGCCGATGCGGCATTCCTGCCTTTTGTTTCTTTGTGTTCTTTATGTTTTGTGTTCTTTGTGTCCTTTGTGGTGAATTCTTCCTGTTCTCAATGCCGTGAACAGTGTTGACCGCTTGCACAACAAGATGAGCAAAACCCTTGGCAAAAATTGCAATGCCAGTCATGGACTGAGGCACGACCCCGCAACTGATTGCAATCTTTAGACCTGGCTGCCGCGAGACAGAATCTGCCGCACTGCCTCGCCTGGCGTTTTGCCCCTCTTACGATACCAAGAGGTATTATCCGCAGATTACGCAGATAAAAAGTGCGAAAATAACCTTATCTGCGTAAATCTGCGTAAATCTGCGGATTTCAATCTTTCATAAAACCACGTTTCGATGTTTCAGAACCTGCACGATACTTTAGTTTTAGAATTGCTGGAACTGCAAGGCTGCCGGAATAGGCAACCTGATCTTCCTTGCCCCGGCGTTTGCGGATCGCCCCCAACATCACCACCGTTTCGCCCGACTTTTTAAGCCTGGCCATCACGGCCTTGGCATCTTTGGCATTAACCACCACAATCATGCCAATGCCGCAATTGAAGGTGCGCAGCATCTCAGTCGGCTCCACACTTCCCACTCTTTGCAGCCATGCAAACACACGTGCGTAAGGCACCTGATCAAGGTCAATCTCGGCCACTGTGTTTTTGGGCAGTACACGCGGGATGTTTTCGGTGAAGCCGCCACCGGTAATGTGGGCCAGAGCCTTGATGCTGTCGCCAGCTTTCAGCGCTTTAAGAATGGATTTCACATAAATGCGGGTGGGGGTAAGCAAGGCTTCGCCCAGGCTGGTTTTGGCGAAGGGGGCGGAATCGGCGTATTTGAGGCCGCTGATAGCAACAAGTTTGCGCACCAGCGAATAGCCATTGGAATGGGGGCCCGATGAGGCCAATCCCAGTATCACATCGCCGGGCCCCACATCCTTCCGCGGCAGAATTTTCTTGCGCTCGACCGCGCCCACGGCAAAGCCCGCGAGGTCATAGTCATCACCATGATACATGCCCGGCATTTCGGCGGTCTCGCCGCCGATCAGCGCGCAGCCTGCCTGTTTGCAGCCATCAGCGATGCCCGCAATCACCGCGCGCGCCGTGCCCACATCAAGCTTTCCCGTGGCATAA
>JANOTU010000497.1:0-1657 GCA_031416515.1 Hyphomicrobiales bacterium | reverse complement strand
GCAACGTTGCTTGAGCTTGGCGCCACTGTGCGCTGCTGCCCCGACACGGCGGAGTTGCGAAAACGCCTGCTCACCGGGGACGACACATTGATCTGCGACATTTCCCACGCCCGCGCGCTGCGGGACTGGGCCACACAGGCGCCACGCCGCAACAAAGTTTTTGTCGTCATGGGGGCTGAAGACCGCAGGCGTTGCAAGGCATTCCTGCTGCCGCCATTCGCTGGCTATCTGATCAAGCCGTTGCGGCGCGCCACACTTGTCCATGTGCTGGCCCAGCGCGCGGTGAAAACCCTTGATCATGCGGTGGCGGAATTGCGCGGACTCGCAGCCAAGGCTTTGCCGAGGATGGCGGCGCGGATCTTGCTGGCCGAGGACAATCCCGTCAACGCGGCTGTGGCGCGCGCCATGCTGCAACGGGCGGGCTGCAAGGTCACCCATGTGGAGAACGGTGTCGCGGTTCTGAAACTCATGCAGGAGGGCGTTGCGGCCGATATGATTCTCATGGACATGGAAATGCCGGAACTGGGCGGCCTGGCCACAACCAAGGCCATCCGCGCCCGGGAAAGGGCCGAAGGCCGGGGCACCCACATTCCCATCCTGGCCCTCACCGCCAATTCGCGCCAGGCTGATCATGATGCCTGCTTTGCCGCCGGCATGGATGGCTATCTCACCAAGCCATTTGACCGCGCCGATCTGGACACCGCCATCGCCCGGCTGGCGCTCGAATCTTCGGCCGCATGAGCCGGTCACAAAGCTGTCGCAAATCTGCGGTCTGTGGCATGAGGATGACCAATGCTGATCCACTTCCAGAGAGGTGATCTGAGTTTGCGCCAGGCCGCAGGGCCTGCGGAAGTGCTTGCCTGCCAGAAGCTGCGCTACCGGGTTTTTTACGAAGAACGTGGTTTTTCGGGCGATGAAGGCACTGATGCTGACAAGTTTGATGCGATTTGCGATCATCTTGTGGTGGTGCGGGCGTCGGCCAACCCTGGCGCCATCATGCTTGAAGACGGTGAGCTGGTCGGCACTTATCGTTTGTTGCGTCAGGATGCTGCAGAGCTGCATGGCGGCTTTTACACCCAGAGCGAGTTTGATGTGGCCCCGCTTCTGGCAGCGCATCCCACTTTGAGGTTTCTTGAACTTGGCCGCTCTTGCGTGCTCAAGCCCTACCGCACCAAGCCTGTGGTTGAGCTTCTGTGGCAGGGCATCTGGAACTATGTGCGCGCCCACAAGATCGATGTGATGTTCGGCTGCGCCAGTCTTGAGGGCACGGATCCGGAGCCCCATGCCGATGCTTTGAGCTTTCTGGCGCAGAATGCGGTGGCCCCGCCCGAATGGCGCATCAGGGCCTTGCCCGCGCGCTATGTCGAGATGAACCGGCGCAAGGACGCAGTCGATCCAAAACAGCTCTCCGCGCCCTGCTGCCCCTGATCAAGGGCTATTTGCGCCTTGGTTGTTACATTGGCGAGGGCGCGGTGATCGACCACCAGTTCAACACCATCGATGTCGCCATCGTGCTGCCGGTGTCAGCGATAGACCCCAGGTATTTCGGGAAGTTTGGTCAGCCGGCAGCGTGAAGTGCCGTTCTTCCTCGTGGCAAAGGGCCCTCTTCCGGCCTTCGGCCACCTTCTCCCATGGCAAGGGCCACGGGAGAAGGCCA
>JANOTU010000496.1:0-2385 GCA_031416515.1 Hyphomicrobiales bacterium | reverse complement strand
CTGAATCGGGGTGTGAAAGGTCAAACATGATGATACGTCACATGGTCGGATTGGTCGTTGTGAGCCTGGCATTGGCGGGCTGCGGCAACAGTGTTTCAAGGCTGCTGGGAAGTGCTCCGCCGACGCCGCCGAGCGCTGCGGCGGTCAACACGAATTTGGCCATGCCGCCCGACATGCAGCTTCGGGCTCCGGGCACGGCGCCCGTGGCGGCTTACAGCCCGGAGGTTCCGGGGCATCCCTATCAATCCAACACTACCGTGGCCATGGCGCAGCCCCCTGCGGCCCCGCAGACCATGGCGGCTGTGGCGCCAACACCGATGGCCCCGCAGCTTGATGTGTTTGAGCGCAACGGCATTGCCAAAGTTCATCCCGACGGCAAGGCGAAAACCAAGGGGGAGCTCAATGCTGAGCTGAAGAAAGTTCTGCTCGCCAAGAAGCGGCAGACCAATCCCGGCTACGGAACCATAATGAATATCGGCAATATCTTTGAAGACGGCTGATTTTTCGCCGCCAGGAGCCTCATGAAATTTCGTTTTTTCGGCCCGCTTGTGGCGGGTTTGCTGATGGCAACACCGGCCAGCGCCCTCAATATTGATGTGACTGAATTCGCACTCGGCAATGGCATGCAGGTTGTGGTGATCCCCGATGCCCGGGCGCCTGTGGTGACGCATATGGTGTGGTACAAGGTGGGTGCGGCTGACGAGCCCAAGGGCAAGGCTGGCATTGCGCATTTCTTTGAGCATCTGATGTTCAAGGGCACGGTGAAATATCCCGGCGGCGAGTTCAGCCGCCTGGTGCGCGTCAATGGCGGGGAAGAAAACGCCTTCACCACGCAGGACCACACCGCCTATTTTCAGCGCATCGCCAAGGAGCATTTGGGCCTGATGATGGCGCTTGAAGCCGACCGGATGCAGAATCTTGTGCTCACCGATCAAAATGTAACGCCGGAACTTCTTGTGGTGCAGGAAGAACGGCGCCAGCGCACCGACAACAACCCCGCTTCGCTGCTGGGCGAGCAGATTGAGGCAGCGCTTTTTACCGCTCACCCTTACGGCAAGCCGACCATTGGCTGGATGTCGGAAGTCATGCAGCTTTCCAAAAATGATGCGGTGGCGTTTTACCGCGCGCATTACACACCCGCCAATGCGGTGCTGGTGGTGGCGGGTGATGTGACTTCTGATCAGGTGAAAGCGCTGGCGGAGAAATATTATGGCGGGCTGAAAAACACCGTGACAGTTGGCCCGCGTTTGCGAACTCCCGAGCCGCAGGCTCTGGCCGAGCGCCGGGTGATCATGAAGGATGCGCGCGCGGCATCCCCCAACTGGCAGCGCAATTATCTGGCTCCGGCGCGCGGCAAGGCCAAGGGCCGAGAGGCGCTGGCGCTGGATTTGCTGGCGGACATTCTGGGCGGCGGCTCGCGGGCCAGGCTTTACCAGAAGCTGGTGATCGAGCAGAAGATCGTCGCCCATGCGGGGGCCTGGTATTCCGGCGATGGCTTGGACTATGGCAGCTTTGGTTTTTATGCGGCCCCCAATCCGGGTGTTGACATGGCCAAGCTTGAAGCGGCGGTTGACGCGGTGATTGCTGAGGTGTTGCGCGAAGGCGTGACAACCCTGGAATTGACCGAGACGCGCAACAAGGTGATTGCCGAGAGCATCTATCTGCTCGACAGCCAGCAATCACTGGCGCAGATGTTTGGCACAGCGCTGGTGACCGGGCACAGTGTGGCCGATGTCCTCAACTGGGAGCGCGATATTGCGGCGGTGACGGTTGATGATATCCGCGCAGCCGCAATAGCGGTGCTTGATGTCAGGGCTTCCGTCACCGGCATCTTGCTGCCTGAGACTGCGGCGCAGAACTGAGGCATGACAGCCATGTTTCGCAATATTGTGATCTCGCTGCTGCTGGCGCTGGCCATGGCGGCGCCTGCTTCAGCGTTCAAGATCAGGGAAGTGACCAGCCCCGGCGGCATTACCGCGTGGCTGGTGGAGGACAAGGCCATTCCGCTGATCGCCATGAATTTCAGTTTTCGCGGCGGCAGTGTGCTTGATCCGGCGGCCAAGGAAGGCGCGGTCAATTTCATCACCGGCATGATGGATGAAGGCGCTGATGATCTGGATTCAGCCGCGTTCCAGAAACGCCGCGATGAATTGTCGTTCAAGATGTCGTTCAGCGCCGGCACGGATGAGTTTCAAGGCGCGTTCCAGACTTTGTCGCGCCACCGCGATGCCTCTTTCGATCTCCTGCGCAAGGTGCTGACGCGGCCGCGTTTTGACGCTGAACCCATGGAGCGGGTGCGCCAGCAAATTCTGCTGATTGCCAAGGGCCAGCTTGAAGACCCTGAGCGCATCGCCTCCGCCGCATGGATGGACCTTGCTTTGCCGG
>JANOTU010000495.1:0-3823 GCA_031416515.1 Hyphomicrobiales bacterium | reverse complement strand
CAGCGCGCTGGCGCGCAGCGCTCACCCGCTGGGCTGCCAATCTTTCAGCGGCGTCGCGCTGGGCCTTGAGACGATCAGCCAGAGCGTCGGGCTCCTTTGGCGCCTCAGGACGGGCTGCCGGAACAAAATCGAGGCGCGGCCCCGGTGGCGCCACAGCAAATGGTTCAGGTGGCTTCTTCGCAGGCACGCGCGGCGCCATGGGCGCTGGCTTCACCACTGTAATGGCCGCAGGCGTTGTTTCTGGCTGCGCCGACGCGCTGGCGTCTTCCGCTTCCTTCGACGAGTCTTTTGCGCCTATTCCCAGCCGCTGCCGCCAATTTGGCTTGTCGCTGCCCGCGCCGTTCGTTGAACCATGATCCATCAGCTGCTGCCTTGCTCTCACATCTCTTCGGCGGGCCTTACGCCAAGGATACCAAGACCATTTGCCAGTACATACCTAATAACGCACAAAAATGCGAGACGGGCAATGGTCATCTTTTTATTGCTTTGCGAAATAAACCTCAATTGCGGCAACTCTTTGCCCTTGTTCCAGAGGGCATGGAAATCTCCGGCCAATTCATAGAGATAGAAAGAGATGCGGTGCGGCTCATGGGTCGAGGCCGCGGCTTCCAGCAGGCGCGGGTACTCCGCCAGCCGCCGGATCAGGTCCATTTCGGCTGCATCGGTCAGCAGGCCGAAGTCCGGCGCTGCGATCGAAAAGCCCTCAGATGCTGCATTTCTCAACACCGAACAGATCCGGGCATGGGCATATTGGACATAGAAAACCGGGTTGTCCTTGGACTGCTCTGTGACCTTGGCGAAGTCAAAATCGAGGGGGGCTTCGTTCTTGCGGTAGAGCATCATGAAGCGGACGACATCAGGGCCGACCTCCTCTACAACTTCACGCAACGTCACAAATTCTCCGGCCCGCTTTGACATCCGCACGGGCTCGCCGGCCCGGAAAAGTTTTACCAGTTGGCACAGCCGCGCCACGACCTTGACAGCGCCAGGCCCCGCCAGCGCGTCAGCCACCGCCTCCAGCCGTTTGACATAGCCGCCGTGATCAGCGCCCAAAACATAGATCAGCTCCTTGTAGCCGCGCTTGATTTTATTCCGGCTGTAAGCCACATCGGACGCGAAATACGTATAGGAGCCATCTGATTTCAGCAGCGGGCGGTCGATATCATCGCCGAAAGCCGTGGCGCGAAACAAGGTTTGCTCGCGGTCTTCCCAGTCTTCCGGCGCTTCGCCCTTGGGAGGCGGCAGGCGGCCTTCATAGACATGACCGGCCTTGCGGAGATCAGCCACCGCGTCGCGAACCTCGCCGCTGTCATGCAGCGATTTTTCTGAAAAGAAGATTTCCTGTTTGATATTCAGCGAAGCCAGATCATCGCGGATCAGGTCCATCATCATCGCCATGGCCATGGTGCGGATGATCGGCAGCCAGACCTGCTCGCCCACGTCCAGCAATGCGCGGCCATGTTTTTTCGCCAGCGCAACGCCTACGGGCTTGAGATAATCACCGGGATAAAGGCCTGCGGGAATATCGCCAATGTCTTCACCCAGCGCTTCGCGGTAGCGCAGGAACGCCGAGCGCGCCACGACATCGACCTGGGCGCCAGCATCGTTGATGTAATATTCCTTGGTGACCTCAAACCCGGTCACTTTCAAAAGTTCCGCCAGCGCATCGCCAAACACCGCGCCCCGGCAATGGCCGACATGCAGCGGACCCGTGGGGTTTGCAGAAACATATTCCACATTGGCCTTGAGGCCAGCGCCCATGCCTGAACGCCCATAGTCATTTCCAAGTTGCAGCGCCGCTTCCAGAACACGCGGCCAGAAGCTGGCATTGAGCCGGAGATTGATAAAACCCGGACCAGCGATTTCAACCGCTGCAATATCCTCATGTCCGCGCAATTTCGCGGCAATCAATTCCGCAAGCTGGCGGGGATTTTTGCCAAAAGATTTCGTCAGCACCATCGCCGCATTGCTGGCGATATCGCCGTGTGCCGCATCACGCGGCGGCTCTGCCGTGAGGCGAGACAGATCGGGCGCTGCAACACCCTGCTCAGAGGCCACCGCTCTGACAGCCTCGCGCACCACATCAAGAAAATAGGAAAACAGGTTCATTTCGCGGACCTACCGGAAAAGCGGATCAAGGTCAAACAGCTCCTTGTGCTGGGCAAGCGCGTAACGATCCGTCATGCCGGCGATGAAATCGCAGACCTGGCGGGCAAAGCGGCTTTTGTCATCGGTGAAGGATTCCTCGCGCCAGTTGGCGGGCAGCAGTTTGGGATCAGCGACATAAGCTTCGAACAAATCGCGCACCACGCGCTGCGCCCTGGTCATGATATTGGCCACCCGCTCGTGCTGGTACATTCGTTGTGACAGAAAAGATTGCAGCACCCGGTTCTTTTCCCGCATCTGGCCGCCAAACGCCACAAGCGGCGCACCCAGTTCGCGCACGGCCTGAGCTGATTTCGGCTGGGTTTTTTTCACCCGGACTTGTGTCTCCTGCAACACATCAGCCACCATCGCAGAAATCACCCGCCGCACAGTCTCATGCACGGCGCGCTGCATGTCGATACCGGGATGCGCCTTCAAGACCACAGCCAGCGCCTCCCCCGCCAGCGGCACATCGCCCAGATCAATCAGGCCGAACAGGCCCGCCCGCAGGCCATCATCAATGTCATGCGCGTTATAGGCGATGTCATCGGCCAGCGCCGCCACTTGCGCCTCAGCGGAAGCATAGGACGACAGCTCCAGATCATGCGCTTCGGCATATTCGATAATGGCATCGGGCAGGCCGCGCTCCTTGTAGTGCCCCAGCGCATGGCCTTGGCCGTCAATCAACGGGCCATTGTGCTTGACCAACCCTTCAAGCGTTTCCCAGGTGAGATTGAGGCCGTCAAACAGCGCATAGCGCCGCTCCAGCCTGGTTACGATCCGCAGCGATTGGGCATTGTGGTCAAAGCCGCCATGGGGCCGCATCAACCGGTCAAGCTCGCGCTCACCCGCATGGCCAAAAGGCGTGTGCCCCAGATCGTGGGCCAGCGCCAGGGCTTCGGCCAAATCCTCATCCAGCCCAAGGGCGCGGGCCAGCGAGCGGGCGATCTGCGCCACTTCGATGGAATGGGTCAGGCGGGTTCGGTAGTGATCGCCATCATGGTAAACAAACACTTGCGTCTTGTGTTTCAGCCGCCGGAAGGCCGAGGAATGGATGATCCGGTCGCGGTCGCGCGCAAAGGCGCTGCGCGGCGGGCTTTCAGCCTCCGCCACCAGCCGCCCCCTGCTCTCTTCGCTCTGCGCACTATATGCCGCTGTGTGCCTGTGCATCGATGATCCATTGACAAATCTGCTGCGGCGTCCAACATACACAAACATCATGGCCACCATAACCCTCACTGACCGCGCCGCCTCCCGCATCCGGGAAATCCTCAGCGCCGACCCCGCCAAGCAGGCGCTGCGCGTGGCCGTAAACGGCGGCGGCTGCTCCGGCTTCTCTTATGAATTCGGCCTGGTGGAATGCGCCAACGCGGATGACCTGGTCCTGGAAAAAAACGGCGCCAAAGCCCTGATCGACTCGGTCTCCCAAGCCTACCTCGCCGGCGCCGAGATCGATTTCGTCGACGACCTCATCGGCCAGTCCTTCAAAATCAAAAACCCCAACGCGACATCGTCATGCGGCTGCGGAACGAGCTTTTCGGTTTAGGCACTGCCAGACCCAGGGTTGTTTTCTAAACAGCGTTAAGTGCTTTATGTCACGTCATATCCCCCACTTCCTCACCCTGAGGAGCGAGCGCCTTCGCGAGCCTCGAAGGGCCCTTTCAATGGAGCATGTGGC
>JANOTU010000494.1:0-2574 GCA_031416515.1 Hyphomicrobiales bacterium | reverse complement strand
GTGCCGGTCACCAAAGGCAGTTTCGATCTCGACGACTACATCGACTATGTCACTGAAATGCTGCAATTTTTGGGACCTGGCACCAGCGTGATGGCGGTGTGCCAGCCTTCGGTCCCGGTGCTTGCGGCAGTGGCCCTGATGAATGCCGCCAAAGACCCTGCGGCACCCCGCACCATGGTTCTCATGGGGGGTCCGATTGATACACGGCGCAACCCCACTGCGGTCAACAAGCTGGCCGAGCAAAAGGGCGCTGACTGGTTCCGCAGCAATGTCATCATGCAGGTGCCGCCACCCAATTTGGGGGCGATGCGCGACGTTTATCCAGGCTTCCTGCAGCTTGGCGGCTTCATGACCATGAATTTGGACCGCCACATGAACGCGCACCGCGAATTGTTCTGGCACCTGGTTGATGGCGATGGCGATTCCGCTGAAAAACACCGTGATTTTTATGATGAGTATATGTCGGTGATGGATTTGACGGCGGAATTCTATCTCCAGACAGTGGAAAAAGTATTTATTAACCACGACTTGCCGCGCGGCACCTTCACCCATCGCGACCGAAAAGTTGATCCCTCTGTCATTACCAAAACCGCTCTCATGACCATCGAGGGCGAGCGCGATGATATTTCCGGCGTGGGGCAAACTGAGGCGGCGCATGATCTCTGCTCGTCGCTTTCGCCCAAGAAGAAGCTGCATCATTTGCAGATGGGGGTTGGGCACTACGGGGTTTTCAATGGCTCGCGCTTTCGCAAGGACATCGTGCCCCGCATTGTGCAGTTCGTGAACGCCAACGCCTGATGCTGCGGCGGTTGTTCGCGCCAAAGCCTCTGGAGCCTGCCGAAATTGCCTTTGGCAATCATCAGCTTGACGTGATTTTCCGGCGCCATGCCACAGCCAAGCGGCTGGTGCTCCGCCTCAACAGCGAGGGCACCGCCGCACTCGTCACCGTGCCGCCCGGCATTTCGCAAGGGCGGGCGCTGGATTTCGTCAATCGCTCAGTACCTTGGCTGGAAACACGGCTGGAGCAGCGTGGAGAAAGTGTGATGCTGCGAGCTGGCAGCCATCTACCTTTGCGCGGAGTGTCTCACGAAATCCGCCATGTGGATGTGCGCCGGGGTGTGGTAACCGTTGATCCTGTTGAGTTTTTGATCCATGTGCCGGGTGAGCTGCCCCATGTGCCGCGGCGCCTGTCGGACTGGCTGAAAGGAGTGGCGCGAGCCGAGCTTGGCAGCGCTTCGGAGAAATACGCCGCGCTGATGCAGGTGGACTACCGCCGCATTTCCATCCGCGACCAGCGCAGCCGCTGGGGATCATGTTCGGCGGGCGGGGACTTGTCCTATTCATGGCGGCTGATTTTGACTCCTGCTTATGTGCTGGACTACGTGGCCGCCCATGAGGTGGCCCATCTCAAGCATTTGAACCACGGGGCGGCATTCTGGCGGCTGGTGCTCAGCCATTGCCCGGAGGCCTCAAAGGCAAAAAAATGGTTGAAAATTAACGGGCAGAGTGTGCACAGGATTGTGGTCTCATAGCGCGGGCTTCCAGCCTGCGCTATGAGTAAAAAGCTCATTCCTCGGCGTTTTCCTGCATCATTTCGAAGGCGGTTTTGCGTTTTTTGCGTCTTGGCGGAGGTTCCTGAAATTCCTCCTCGTCGTCGTTGCCAAAAAGACTGCCAATGTGTTCAAAAAATCCGCGCGAGCGTCTGCGGCGCTCCATGCGGCTGGAGTCGATTTCTTCAGTGTTTTCAAGCCCGGAGACCAGGCGTTCGCCGCTGTAACCCGGCAGGGGTTGCGGTTCCAATCCTGAATGAGCCTGTTCCATCACATCTTTCCAGATGGCGGTCGGGATTGATCCCCCGGTGACTTTCTTGGTGGGCGCATTGTTGTCGTTTCCAACCCAGACACCGCCCACATATTGGGCCGTGTAGCCTAAGAACCAGGCGTCGCGGTAATCCTGGCTGGTGCCGGTTTTCCCAGCGATTTCAAAGTCTCCGAACTGGGCGCGGCGCGCGGTGCCGGATGTGACCACGCCCCGCAGCATCTCGTTCATGGCCCCCAGATCATAGCCATTGATGGTGACATTGAAGCCGTCGCCCTGGCGCTCGTAGAGGGTTTTGCCGTCGCGGGTGGAAATGCGGGTGATGGTGAAGGGTGCAACCGGTGCGCCGCCGTTGGCGAAGGGCACGAAAGCCGCGGTCAACTCCAAGAGGGTGACTTCCGATGTGCCAAGGGCGATGGTGGCGTTGGTGCCTAATTCTGATGTGATACCAAGGCGGTGCGCGACACTCGCCACCGTCTCAGGCCCGACATAGCTGACCAGTTTGACAGCAATGGTGTTGAGGGAGAGGGCGAGGGCTTTTTTGAGCGTGACCGCGCCCATGTATTTTTGCTTGTAGTTCTCTGGCGTCCAATCGCCGATGCGCACCGGCTCATCGACTTCCACCGAATCCGGGGCAAAGCCCTGCTCGATTGCGGCGAGATAGACGAAGGGTTTGAAGGCAGACCCCGGCTGGCGCTTGGCCTTGGTTACCCTGTTGAATTGACTGCGTTTATAAGATTTTCCCCCGACCAAGGC
>JANOTU010000493.1:0-7679 GCA_031416515.1 Hyphomicrobiales bacterium | reverse complement strand
CTTCCGTGTCCCGAATCCCAGAACTCCAAGGCATCACACCCCTGAACTCCCGGAAGCCGCCAGACGCCATGCGCACGATACACATTGGCGTCAAGAGCCGATTCCTCCCATCCCGGTCACCGTCGCGAACGAAACCCCTTCCGGGAGGATGGCGAACGTATAGCGAACATATCATTCCCTGTCAAGGACTATTTTCACCGATATTCAAAATACTTTTCGGAGCGGCGACGTCTCGTCGCCGTCCGCGCACGAGACGTGCGCCCTCCAATCTCTCCATGGCCGGGCTTGACCTGGCCACCGAGACGTCAGTCGACGGAGTGGTGGACGGGCTGGGTTCACCGGCTCATGGCCGGTGATGGAGAGTTGGGGAGAAGGTGCGACGGAGGCGGCGAGGGCGTAGCACGCCGCCGCCAAAGGGTGCCGGACCGATGGCGATATCAACGTGCCGCTGTCGGAGGGCTTCATCACGGAAGCAGACATCGCGGGAGAGATCGGCGAGGTAATCACCGGCCGCAAACCCGGCCGGACCACCGACACGGAGATCACTGTCTTCGATTCCACCGGCATCGCGCTTCAGGTCTCCGCCACGGTGCCGCTCGAATATGAGCGGGCACTCGCGGCGGGCGTCGGCATCGAGAAAAAAATGATCTTCACCTGAGGAAAGGGCGGCCGGATCACACCATGTAGTCGCCGCCGTTCATGTTCATGCTTGCACCGATGAAGTACGACCCTTCATTCGATGCAAGCAATAGGGCGGCGGGAGCCACCTCGCCCACTTCGCCGAAGCGGCCGATCGGCAGTTCCTGCTGGTTGTTCTCGAGCCAGGCGCCTGGCAAGCCCAGCAGCAACGGCGTGTTGATCGGACCGGGGTTGAGGCAGTTGACGGTGATGCCCTCGCGCGCGACCTCATACGCGAGCGCCCTCGTGAAACCCATGATTCCGGCTTTCGCTGCGCAGTAATGCACCATGGTGGGAGAACCCTTGTGGGCGAGCTGCGACGACAGGTTGATGATGCGGCCCCAGCGTTTGGCCTTCATCCCGGGCAGCGCCTCGCGCGAGCACAGGAACGTGCCCTTAAGATGGATGTTGATCATCCGGTCCCACATTTCGGTGGGCATGTTTGCCAGTTCGCAGGTCGTATCGATGCCGGCATTGTTGACGAGGATGTCGATCTCGCCCAACTCCTCGCGGACCTTTGCAAAGGCCGCTTTCACCATGGTTTCGTCCGAAACATCGGCCTGCACGGCTATGGCGCAGCCCGGGGCCGCGATCTTGGCGGCAAAGGCGGTTGCTCCCTCCAGGTTCAAGTCAAGAATGCCGACCTTGGCTCCCTCACGCGCGAAAAGCTCCGAAATTGCCGCGCCGATTCCGCTGGCACCGCCAGTCACAAGTGCAATTTTTCCATCTAACTTTCCCATGGCAATCTCCTCGCTTTGTTAATGATCGTTCGTCGGTTCTATGTCTCGTTGGGAACGCTGGCGCCCAGTATGCGGTCTGCCTCGGCCTGGAACTGGCCGAAGTAGTCTACCGCCTTCTCCATTCGCGCCACTTCATCGATCCTATAGCACCGCACCGAATGTCCGGGTGAGACAATTTCAACGGGCGGCATGATGCTGCGGCAGCGCTCTTCGGCCAAAGGACAACGGCCAGCCAAGTAGCAGGCCGGCGGTAAATCGATCGGGCTCGGAATCTCACCCGACAGCTTGATCTGGGTAAGGCGCTTGATTTTCGGATTCGGCAGCAGGACGGATGAAAGCAGCCCGACAGTATAGGGATGTCGTGGATGGGCAAACAGGGCGGAGGAATCCCCCTGCTCCACGATCATGCCGAGATACAGCACAGCTAGGCGATGACTAAGTTGGCGCACTGCGGACAAATCATGGCTGATGAAGAGATAGGCAGTTCCCAGTTCGCGCTGCAGGCGGATGAGTAGGTCGATGATTTCGGCACGGGCGGTCGGGTCAAGAGCAGAGGTCGGCTCGTCGAGGACGATGATCTCGGGCTTCGAGATGATGGCGCGCGCGATCCCCACGCGCTGCTGCAATCCCATGCTGATCTCGGCGGGATATCGCGTCAGCAGCCATTCGGGCAATCCAACGCGTATGGAGGCCTCAAGCACCTGGCGTTCTCTTTCGGAACGGTCGCGGCCGAGGGCGCGCAACGGCTCCTCGATGATCTCATGAAGGCGCATTCGGGGATCGAGCGATTCGGCAGGCTCCTGAAAGACGAGTTGGAGCTTGCCGTGAATTTCGGGCGAGCGTACAGAGCGCTTGCCGCCCATCGCCAGTCCATTGAAGACGATATTGCCGGAGGTCGGGGTAATAAGGCCCAACAGGCATCGGCCTATCGTGGTCTTGCCGGACCCGGACTCGCCCACGAGCGCCAGCGTCTCACCACGGTCTAGCGTGAAGGAAACACCGTTGACCGCCCTCACCAATGCCTTGCTTCCCGCGACAGGGAAGACTTGTACAAGATTTTCGACACTCAGGAGTGACACCGGTTCAGCGCTCCACCGGGAAATGACACTTGATGAAATGCCGGGGGCCCATTTCGCGACGTTCTGGCGTCTCAGTACGGCACCGGTCTTGCGCCCGAACGCAGCGGACCGCAAAGGGACATCCTATCTCTTGGGTTGTTGCACCAGTGGCGGCCGTCGTGTCACCCAGCCAGTAGCGCCGGAGCCGCTCGTTCTGGGCGAAGGCGGACAGAAGAAGGATGGAATATGGGTGATGCGGATTCTCGAAGAACTCGTCGCGCGGCGCCTCCTCGACGATCTGGCCGGCATAAATCACGGCGACGCGATCGCAGAAATGCGCGGCTATTCCGATATCGCGGGTGATGAACAATAGGGACGTGCCGCGCCCGGCGACGAGTTCACGCATCAGGTCGAGGACCTGCGCTTGAACCGTGACATCGAGACCACTTGTGGCGTCATCGGAAATGATCAGCTTCGGCGAACAGGCAAGAGCAATGGCCATCACCACACGCTGCGCCATGCCGCCGGAAAGTTCATGGGGATAGGCATTCATGCGCCGTTCGGGCGCTGGAATGCTGACCTGCCGGAGCAATTCGAGCACACGCGCGCGAACGCCGTCGCCGCTTAATTTCATATGGGCACGCAGCACACTGCCGATCTGATCGCCGACCGTCTGCAGCGGATCGAGTTCGCCACGCGGGTTGGAGATGATCATGGCGATCTCGCGCCCCCGCAACTGGCGCAGCGTTTCGGAATCCAGCGTCGCCAAGTCTCGCCCCTCGAAGATCAGCTTTCCGCTCTCGATCTGGCCGGGCTCCGGCACGAGTTGCATGATGCTACGGGCAAGCGTAGTCTTTCCCGAACCTGACTCCCCGACGAGGCCCACGACTTCTCCGCGCGCAATGCTGAAATTGATGCTGCGGAGCGCCGAAAGACTCTTGGTGCCATACTGCGGAAACCCAACCGTCAGGCCGGTTATCTCGAGAAGCGGTGTTGCTTGCCCTTTCTTGCTGTCCTCCGATGTGCCGGGCAAAGATGGAGCGGCGGTCATCAGCGCGTCCTCGGGTCGATTGCGAAGTAGATGAGATCGACAATCAGATAGATAACGAGCGAAAGGATGGCGGAATAAAGCACGAAGCCAAGCACTGGATTCAGATCCGAATTAAGGACGCCCTGAACCGCATACTGCCCTGCCCCACCCCAGCTGAACACGATCTCGACCAGAACAGCGCCGCCGATCAGGAAGCCGTAGAGCACACTGACGATCGTCACGATTGAGGGCAGCGCGTTTCGAAAAGCTTTGCGTACCACCACATTACGCGGCAAGCCGCACATTTCGGCATATTTGCTGAAATCGGCCTGCAACATCCGCTCCATGGTCGATTGCGTCATTTTGAGAATGGGGCCCGCATTGATGATCCCGAGAGTCACCACCGGAAGCACAAGATGACCGGCGGCATTCCGAAAAGCAGCCCAGTTGCCGGCGATCAGGCTGTCGATCAGTAGCGAACCCGTTACCGTATCAGGCGGTATAATTACAAAATCGAGGCGCCCCAAGGGTGCCGGCGCAATGCCAAGAATCGTATAAAATATAAAGATAAGGACCAGCGCGAACCAGAAATCCGGCAGGGAGCCCGCCATCAGCCCATAATAGTCGGCAATCTTGCGAAGGATGCCGCGGGTGTTCTTTGCTCCGGCCACACCGAGTGGAATTCCGATCAGCAGCGCAAGTGCCAGAGAGAGTGTAACAAGTTCGAGCGTGGCCGGAAACCGTTGCGTCAAGTCGGAGGTCACGGGCATTGTCGTCTGCCAGGACGTTCCCAGGTCACCTTGCACGACTCTGAAGACGTATATACCGAACTGCTCCAGGATAGAGCGATCGAGCCCCAGTTCGGCCCGCAGCCTCGCAAGTCCGTCTTCCGTTGCAAAGGGCCCGAGCATCATCACCGCTGGATCGCCCGGAATGAGCTTCACCAGCATGAAGCTCACGAACAGGATGCCGATGAGTTGGGGGCCGACAAAGACGAGACGATGGGTGATGTAAGAAAGCAGTGCCATTGCTCTAGACCACTGCATCTATCGCGTTCTGGCGGCCCTGGATCTGTCCCCCGAGTGTCCGGCGCCGTGCGGGATCGGCAAGGATTTCGACACTTGATCCGATCAATGCAAAGCCGAAGGCCGTCACGGCGAGCGCCAGACCCGGGAATATGGATGGCCACCAGTGTCCTGTGATGACATTCTGATATCCCATGGCGATCATGCTTCCCCACTCCGGTGTCGGCGCCTCCACCCCCGCGCCGATGAAGCTCAGGCCTGCGGTCAGCAGGATGGCCCATCCGATGTTGACGGAAAGCTGCGCGAGGATCGGCGCCAATGAATTCGGAATGACGTGCTTCATCAGAATTCTGGCATCCGATACGCCGGCCACATAGGCCGCCTCAACGTAACGCATGCGTCGCACCGAGAGAACTTGGCTTCGCATGAGGCGGAGGTAGATGGGCGTGTTAACGAAGGCTATGGCGATCACGACGCTGTAGAGGCTTTGCCCAAGGACAGCTACGACTGCGATGGCAAATACAAAGACCGGAAAAGCCTGCAGCACATCGGAGGCCCGCATCACGAAACCCGCTGCGAAAGCCCCGATACCTTTCTGCGTCTGATAATATCCCGCCGCGGCCCCGAGAAGTGAACCGAGCACGGCGGAAACTATTGTACCCGCCAGCGCGATCGTAAGATCGATCCGCGGCGCATAGATCACACGCGAAAGAATATCCATGCCGGTCGCATCGGTTCCCATAAGATGCGTCCAGCTGGGGGGCTGGAGAAAATTGATCGGGTCTGCCTTGACCGGATCATAGGGGGCGATGACCGGCGCCATTATTGCGCACAGAAAGACAAGGAACACGATGCCATAGCCGAGGGCGAATGATGGCTTGGCACGCAACACCGAGAGGAAGAACTGAAGGCGTCCCCGGGCGGCCTTGTCGGTCGCCCGGAAACTCACCTCTTTTGCACCGAGATTGTTCACCCCAAGCTACTACCCGCGCGAGAAGTCTTGGAAGCGTACGTTGTTTGAAGTGTAGTAAGTCCAACCCTTTAGGTCAACCTTCCGCGCCATGGTGTAGTTAGGATAGGCAATAAAGGTCCAGGGTGCTTCGTCCATGATGATGGCCTGCGCCTTCTTCGTCACCTCGAGCCTGACGGTTTCATCTGCCGTGGCCGCCGCGGTGGCGAGCAGCTTGTCGACTTCCGCATTCGCATAGTTACTGTAGTATACATAGCTCATGCTGTCGAAATACAGCGTCAAGGAGTAGCCAGGATCGGGGCACCACGGGCTGTCGACGTAGAAGATCATGGGCTGCTTGCGATCAGTCACGAAGTTGTAGAATGACCCTGCCGGCACCTTGTTCAGTTCAACCTCGATGCCGATGTTCTTCAGCGCCGACTGATAGATGATGGCAATCGGCTCCTGCACGGGATCGCCGGCATTGTATGACAAAGATGTCTTGAAGCCGGAGCCAACTCCAGCCTTCGTCAGAAGCTCCTTCGCTTTTTCGAGATCATACTTGTAGTTATAGTAATCGCCCGCGAAGCCGGGATAGATGTTGGGCATGCATCCATTCAGCGGCGAGGCCAGCCCTTGATAGACAGCCTTCAGGACTTCCTCCTGCGGGAAGGCGTAGTTCATGGCCCGCCGCACATCAGGATTGTCGAACGGCGCGATCTTTGCGTTCAGCTCGATCCAGATCATGAAGGATGCCGGAACCGTCTCCACGGCGACGCTCGGCACGTTCTTGAGGCTTATAATCTCGAGAGGCTGCAGATATTGCGCGATATCGACGGCGCCGCCTTGAAGGAGCTGCATACGGCTCGCGGAGGTCGGGACTTCCTTGAACACCACCGTGTCGATCGCAGGCTTGCCGCCATAGTAATCTTCGCGTGCTGCGAAGACGGCCTGCTGGCCGCGCGTGAGTTGCTGCAGCTTGTAGGGACCGAAGCCCGCACTCTCGTTCTCGATGAACTTGCGGGCCCACGGATCGTCGGCGCCACCCATTTCCTTGCACTTCGTGCTGTCGTAGACGGGCGTGTAGAGATTGGTGTGGATCTTCAGCAGCAGCGGGTTCGGATCGTCGGTGTTGAAGGACACGACATATTTGTCCTCTACCTTGACGTCTTCAGGGCGCTTCAACCCCGAAACAGCCGTATAGAATGCACCGAGCGCGCCGAGCTCGAAGGCCCTGTTCCAGGTCCATCGCACGTCCTCGGCCGTGAGCTCATTGCCCCAGTTGCTCTTCACACCCTGGCGGAGTTTGAAAACCACTCGCTTGCCTGACGGGTCCAGCTCCCAGCTCTCGGCGAGCTTGCCGACCATGTTTACATTTCCGGGCTTGTCGGCATAGAAGGCTGTATCCTCGCGGAGAGCGGCAGGCACGCCTGCGTCCGGAACTTTGGCAAATCCTAGCAGACCATCGTAGAGGGCGGCGATGGCCTCGAAGGTGCCGAGGCTGACGTCGAAATTGCAGTCGAGGCTTTGCGGTGTGGCGGGCGCGGCAATAACGATCGTCGACCCGGCCTGAGCGTGGGCACGTGGCATCGACAGCAGATGAGGCATGACCGCAGCACCTGCCATCATTGAACTCAGTTTGAGAAAATCACGGCGGTTGGAGAGAAAATTTTGCGTGTTCATTGGAACCTCCCTACGGTTTGCGGCACGCCTCATGCCTTGTTGCAGCTCAACTGCATATGATCCAAATGATGACGGCCCGTTCCGGGAAAGTCAAGGTGATTCCTGTTATGAATAGAGCTAGCTGACAGGTGATCACTTGGCTGTTTCTTGATCAGTCGGCCAGGCACATGCGCCGTCATCAACGCTTTGAACAAACACCACGCCAAATTCCTCGGCCCACTCCTGGAAGAGCCGGCGACCTCTCGACCGCCGATCAAAGATATGCCGTTTGCATTGGATGCGGTGCAATTCCACCCAAGAGGCGATCATTCTCGGATGCGAATGAAAGGATCGTCGCCTGATTCATTGATTTGGCGACGACTTGCAATCCCAGAGGGTGGACCGCCGCGGTCAATCAGATCGGCAAGGACGCGGCAGGCTGGCCGGTCAGGTTAAACGGATAGGTAAATGTGGCCCATGACACGATAGTCCGCTCGGCCACGCTTGGCGGAATATCCACACCAACGTCAAGCGAAG